>NZ_JBHJQP010000139.1:0-21777 GCF_042262625.1 Streptomyces sp. NPDC056347
TCGCGGCTCCGGGCCCGTCGTCGTACCGCTGTCGTGCGGCGGACTACTTGGTCCACTCCGCCCAGGACATGTTCCAGCCGTTGAGGCCGTTGTCCGGCTGGATCGTCTTGTCCTTCGAGTTCTTCACGACCACGACGTCGCCGATGAGCGAGTTGTCGAAGAACCAGGCGGCCGGGGTGGTCTTGCTCCAGGCGCCTCGCACGTCCTGCAGACCGACGCAGCCGTGGCTGGTGTTGGTCGTGCCGAAGATGCCGGAGCCGCCCCAGTAGTTGCCGTGGATGAAGGTGCCCGAGGTGGAGAGCCGCATGGCGTGCGGCACGTCCTTGATGTCGTACTCGCCGCCGAAGCCGACGGTGTCACCGTTCATCCGGGTCACCTTGAGCTTCTCGCTGATGACCATCTGACCGTTGTACGTGGTGGTCGCCGGGGCGCCCGCCGAGATCGGGATGTCCTTGATCTGCCGGTCGTCGCGGACGACCTTCATCCGGTGGCTGTCCGCGTCGACGGTGCTGACCTGCTTGCGGCCGATGGTGAACGAGACCGTCTTGGCCTGCTTGCCGTAGACCCCGGGCCGGCCCTCGACGCCGTCGAGGTTGAGCTTGACGGTCACCTTGGTGCCGGCGGCCCAGTAGTCCTCGGGGCGGAAGTCGAGGCGGTCGTTGCCGAACCAGTGGCCCTCGACCGGGACGGACGGCTCGGCCGTCACCTTGATGGCCTTCTCGACCGCTTCGGGGTCGGTGATGCCGCGGGTGAAGTGGATCGAGACCGGCATGCCGACGCCGACCGTGGAGCCGTCCTCCGGGGTGTACTGCCCGATGAAGGTGTTCTGCGGGACGAGGGTGGTGAAGGTGGTGTCCTTCGCCGACTCACGGCCCTCGGAGTCCTTGGCGACCGCGTGGACCTTGTACTTGGTCGCCGCGGCCAGGTGCTGGTCCGGCGCCCAGCTCACGCCGTCGGCGGCGATCTTCCCGTCGACCGCCGCGCCCTTGGGGTCGGAGACCTTGACCGTGGTCAGCTTCCCCTGCGCGGCCGAGATCTTCAGCGCGCCGCTGGTGGCGACGGACTCCGCGCCGTCCTTGGGCGCCACGGTCACCACGGCCTTCGAGGCCGCGGTGTCCTCGGCCTTGCCGCCGCCCTTGCCGGTGCCGCCCGCCTCGTCACCCCCGCCGCACGCCGTCACCAGCAGCAGCAACGCGCCCGTCACCAGGGCCAGCCCGGCGCTCCGCCGCCCGCCCCGTATGCCGTTCGTCCCGGCCGATGTCCCCGATATCGGCTGCCCGTTCAATGTGGTCGTCTCCCCTCGCACGGCCTGGCCCCGCCATGGCCCCGGGAACCCTCGGGTTCCCTCCCCCGCGCACTGCATATGCACGCTCGGTGAAAGATAATCACAACAACCATGGGGAAATGAGCCCTCAGATGTCACCGTTCAGTCCCAAATCGCGACCGGACTCAGGTAGCGGTGCGGGCACCGGACCGGGCACCGGTCAGCCGAGGATGCCCCGGTCGTAGCCGATGGCCACGGCGGCGGCCCGGTCCTTGGCTCCGAGCTTGGCGAAGACATGGGTGAGGTGGGTCTTCACCGTGGCCTCGCTGATGAAGAGTTCGGCGGCGATCTCCCGGTTGGAGGTGCCCTTCGCGACGAGTTCGAGCACCTCGCGCTCACGGGCCGAGAGCGATTCGCCGCCCGCCGCCGGGGTGCGCACCCGGGAGATCAGCCGGGAGGCGACGGCGGGCGAGAGGACGGTACGCCCGTCCGCGGCGGCCCGGACGGCGGTGAACAGTTCGTCGCGCGGGGCGTCCTTGAGCAGATAGCCGGTCGCGCCCGCCTCGATCGCGGGCAGGGTGTCGGAGTCGGTGTCGTACGTGGTGAGGACGAGGACCCTCGACCGGGCGCCGCGCCGGGTCAGTTCGGCGATGGCGGCGACCCCGCCGCCGCCCGGCATCCTGAGGTCCATCAGGACGACGTCCGGGTCCAGCCGGGCCGCGAGCTCGACCCCCTCCACCCCGTTCGACGCCTCGCCGAGGACCTGGAAGCCCGGGGCCGAGTCGAACATGCCGCGCAGACCGTCCCGTACGACCGGGTGGTCGTCGACGACGACGAGCGTGATGACGTGTGCGGATTCCTGAATCATGACGGGCCAACCGTACGGGTCAGGCGGCGGTGCGGACCAGGGGCACCCGCGCGCTGACCGCCGTGCCCCGGCCCCGCTCCGTCTCCACCTCCACGGTCCCCGCGACGCGTTCGGCGCGGGCCCGCATGCCGCCGAGGCCGAAGCCGCCCGCGCCGCTGTACGGGGGCAGGGCGGCCGGGTCGAAGCCGCGGCCGTCGTCCCGCACGTCCAGGGTGAGCTCGTCGTCCATGAACGACAGGGTGACGCCGACCCTGGCCGCCCCGGCGTGGCGGGCGGCGTTGGCGAGGGCCTCCTCGCCGATCCGCAGGAGGGTGGCGGCGATCTCGTCGTGGACCGGTTCGACGGTGCCGGTGACGGTGAACCCGGCCCGGACGCCGTGGCGTTCCCCCCACGTGGTGACCGTGCGCTTCAGCGCGCCCGGCAGGTCGTCCTGGGCGAGCGCGGCGGGCACCAGGTCGTGCACCGAGCGGCGGGCCTCGCCGAGGCTGTGCCGGGCGAGGGCGGCGGCCCGGTCCAGGTGCGTCCGGGCCAGCTCGGGGTCGGTGTCGCCGATCGAGGTGACCGCCTGGAGCTGGGCGATGATGCCGGTCAGCCCCTGGGCCAGGGTGTCGTGGATCTCGGCGGCGAGCCTGCGCCGTTCGTCGGCGATGCCCGCCTCGCGGGCCTGGACGAGGAGCTGGGCGTGGAGTCCGGCGTTCTCCGCGAGGGCCTGCTCGAGGCGCGCGTTGGCCGACTCCAGTTCGGTGATGGTGGCGACCTGGACGCGGGCGTGGTCGGTCTCGCGCTCACCGATCCGGGCGAAGACCATGGTGAGGGTGGCGTGCAGGGCGAACAGGGCGCCGAAGGCCACCCAGTTCATCGCGGAGGCGGGCGGCAGCCCGCTGCCGCACTGCGCACCGGCCATGATGACGGCGGTGATCAGCAGTCCGGGGCGGATCGCCCGGCGCGGGAGCAGCCGCCCGGCGTCGAAGTACCCGAGGATCGCGTACACCGAGAAGAACGGGTTGCACCAGGTCAGTGCGAAGCCGAGCGCGGTGCGGGCGGCGAAGTAGCACTGCGACGCCCGGCCGCCGGGCGGATGCTTCGGCCCGACGTGCCCCCACAGGAGCTGGAGCGCGACCGCCGCCGCGACCAGTGCCGCGGCTCCGTACACCGCCGTGCGGTCCATCATCATCGGGGCGCTCACCGCGGAGACGACGGTGCTCAGCCCGAGCAGGCCGTAGGGCCCGTACCGGAAGAACCGGTCCCAGCCCGCCTCGGCGCTCGTTCTTCCGGCCCTGCCGACCATGGGTGTGCTCCCCGTTTCCATGCGCGCAGTCTGCCCGTACTCCCCCGCCGCGGTCACTCCCCGCTCGTCCGTGGCCGGCCGCACCCCCGTTCATCCGCGGCCGGTCACTCCCGCGCTCTCCTGCGTCCCGTCACTCCCGCGCTCGCCGACGTCCGGTCATTCCCGCGCCCGCTTGCGGCCGGTCACTCCCAGCGGAACAGCCGGGTCGCGAGGAAGGCCAGCAGTACCGCCCAGAGCGCGGTGACGCCGAGGTGGGCCAGTTCGGGCCAGCTGCCGGCGGCCGCCCGGTTCAGCGCCTCGGAGGCCGAGCCGAACGGGGTGAACCGGACGATGGTGCGCAGGGTGTCCGGCATGCTCTGCACCGGGATCCAGACCCCGGCGGTGAACATCGTGATCAGGTAGACGACCGAGCCGAGCGCGGCGGACGCCTTGGCCGTACGGGCGAGGGCACAGAGCAGCGAGCCGAGCGCCAGCACGCTCACCACCGCCAGCAGCAGCGCCAGGGCGTAGCCGATCGGCTGCCCGGGCAGCGCGACGCCGAAGCCGATCCGGCCGACGGCCATCGCCAGCGCGGCGGAGCCCAGGGCGGCGAGGCCGTGCAGCGCGATCTGCGCGGTGAGCAGCGCGGAGGGGCGCACCGGGGTGGTGGACATCCGGCGCAGGATGCCGCGTTCGCGGTAGCCGGTGAGGACCGGCGGCATGGCCTGGAGCCCGGCCATGATCATGCCGAGCAGCACCGCCACCGGTACGTAGAGGTCGATGACGCGCCGTCCGCCGAGGTCGTCGGTGTGCTCCCGGAAGGAGGGGATGAGGCCGAGGATCGTCAGGAGCGCGGTCGGGAAGACCACGATCCAGAACAGGCTGCCGGGTTCGCGGAGGAAGAGCCGTGCCTCGGCGCGGAGCACCGCCCGGTGCGCGGAGGTGGCGGAGGAGGCGGCGGGGGCCCTGCCCGTGGGGGCGGTGGCCGGGTTCGCGGTGGTCATCTCAAGCCGCCTGTTCTGTCTGGTCCGTGAGGTCGAGGAAGGCGTCGTCGAGCGTCGTCTCCGAGACGCGGAGCCGGTGTGCCGTGATGCCGTGCCGGGCCAGCAGCGAGATCACCGCGTTGACGGTCTCGTCGTTGCCGCTGATGACGATCCGGTCGCTCTCTCCCCCGCTCTCGCCCTCGCGTTCGCGTTCGACGGAGACGGCACCGGGCAGCTGGGCCAGCTCGGTGTCGGCGAGCGGCCGCGAGGGGGTGAAGGAGATGACCGTGGAGCCGTCGGCCCTGCCGATCAGCCCGGACGGGGTGTCGAGGGCGACGACCTTCCCCTTGTCGATCACCGCGATCCGGTCGCAGAGCTGCTGTGCCTCCTCCATGAAGTGGGTGACCAGCAGGACGGTGACGCCGCCCGCGCGCACGTCCTCGATCAGCTTCCAGGTGTCCCGGCGGGCCCGCGGGTCCAGTCCGGTGGTCAGTTCGTCGAGGATCACCACCCGGGGGTTGCCGACCAGGGCGAGCGCGATGGACAGCCGCTGCTTCTGCCCGCCGGACAGCTTGGCGAAGCGAGTGTCGTACTTGGTGTGCAGGCCGAGGCGCTCGGCGAGCTGCCGCCAGTCGGCGGGGTCCGGATAGAAGGAGCTGTACAGCTCCAGCGCCTCGGCCACGGTGATCTTGGGCTGGAGTTCGCTCTCCTGGAGCTGGGCGCCGAGCAGCCGGGTGACCCGGCCGCGGTCGGCGACGGGGTCGAGTCCGGCGACCCGGACCGTACCGGCGTCGGGAGCGCGCAGTCCCCCGACGCACTCCACCGTGGTCGTCTTGCCCGCGCCGTTGGGGCCGAGTATTCCGAAGATCTCGCCCTCGTCGACGGTGAAGCTCACGCCGTCGACCACAGTGCGCCCGGCGTACGCCTTGCGCACGCCGTTCGCTTCGATGATTGCCATGCCCCGAGCATCGTGGCGCGGGCTCCGGCGCACCATCGTCCATCACGCTCGAAGCGGCATCAGCCGATCGGTTGATACCGGCTACGACCTGCGCTCCCCCACAATTACGCGCGCGCTCGACTGGCGAAAAACCACATGAGCGATGTCAGGGTCGAACCGTAGTCTCGACTGTGATGCCCGAGGAACATGTAGAGACCAAGGAACGGTCCACCGCACAGTCCCTGCTGCGCTTGTGGCCCTACGTCAAACCTGTACGGAAGCGGCTTTCCGGTGCCGCGCTGGTGGCCATCGCCGCGTCCTGCGTCGGCCTGGTGATCCCGCTCGTTCTCAAGTGGCTGGTCGACGGCCCGGTGGCGGACCGCGATCCGGGAGGTGTCTGGCTCGGCGCGCTGTACCTGCTGCTGCTGGGCGTCGCCGAGGCCGGGCTGTTCGGGGTGCGGCGGTGGATGGTGGCCCGGCCGCTGGCCGGCGTCGAGGCGGAGATGCGGGCCGATCTGTACCGCCACCTCCAACGGCTGCCGGTGTCCTTCCACGACCGCTGGCCCTCGGGCCAGTTGCTCTCCCGCGCCACCACGGATCTGATGCTGCTGCGGATGTTCCTGGCGTTCCCGCTGACCTTCCTCCTGGTCAACGGGGCGACGATCGTGGTCGGTTTCGTCATCCTGCTCTCGCAGCAGTGGATGCTGGGGCTGGTGCTGCTCACCCCGGTGGTGCCGCTGATGATCATCTGCTCGGTCTTCGAGACGAAGTTCGCGGTCGTGGCGCGCCGGGCCCAGGACCAGGTCGGTGACCTGACCACGGTCGTCGAGGAGAGCGTGCTCGGCATCCGCATCGTCAAGGGCTTCGGCCGCCACCGCAGCCAGGCCCTCGCCTTCCGCGCCTTCTCCGAACGGCTGCGCGCCACGGAGCTGGAGAAGGCCCGTCTCCTGGCGTGGATCTGGTCCGCCATCACCGTGATCCCGGAACTGGCGATCGGTGCGGCGCTGGTGCTGGGCACGATCCAGGTCGCGGACGGCGACCTCTCGGCGGGCACCCTGGTCGCGTTCCTGTCCACCGCGCTGGCCCTGCGGTGGCCGGTCGAGTCGATCGGCTTCCTGCTGGCGATGTGCCAGGAGTCGGCGACGGCGGCGGACCGTTTCTTCGAGGTGATGGACGTACCGGAGGAGGCGGACGCCGCCAAGACCTCGGACGCGGCCGGGAGGGCCGATGCCTCCGCGGCCGGCACCCTCGCGGCCGGCGGCCCGGCCGACGACCACCCGGCCAGCGACCTTCCGGCCCGCGGCGAAATGGTCTTCGAAGGCGTGGAGTTCCGCTATCCCGACGCGGCGCCCGGCTCCGAGCCCGCGCTCGCCCGGATCGACCTGCGCGTCCGGCCCGGCGAGACGATGGCCCTGGTCGGGGCGACGGGCTCCGGGAAGACGACGCTCACCGCGCTGGTTCCCCGGCTGCACGACGTCACGGCCGGGCGGATCACCCTGGACGGCACGGACATCACCGCCATGCCCCGGGAGCAGCTGCGCGAGCTGGTCTCGGTGGCCTTCGAGGAGCCGACTCTCTTCTCGGCGAGCATCGGGGAGAACGTCCTGATGGGCGCCGAGGGAGCCGGGGAGGAAGAGCTGCGCCGGGCCCTGTCCATCGCCCAGGCCGACTTCGCGTACGAGCTGGCCGAGGGCGTCGGTACCCAGGTCGGCGAGCAGGGCCTCAGCCTCTCCGGCGGGCAGCGGCAGCGGCTCGCACTGGCCCGCGCGGTGGTCGGGCGGCCCCGCTTCCTGGTCCTGGACGACCCGCTCTCCGCCCTGGACGTGCACACGGAGGCGCTGGTGGAGGCCGCGTTGCGGCAGGTCCTGGAGGAGACCACGGCGATCGTGGTCGCGCACCGGCCGTCGACCGTGATGCTCGCGGACCGGGTGGCGCTGCTCTCCGAGGGCCGGATCGCCGCCGTGGGCACGCACCAGGAGCTGCTGCGCAGCAGTGCCGAGTACGCCTGGCTGATGTCGGGCGCCTCACGGATACCGGACGGGGTCGCCCCGGACACCTTCCCCGAGCCGTCCCCGGCCGGTGCCGCGTGCGCCTCGGGCCTCCCCGCCGAGAAGGGCCTCACCCGATGACGAGTACGACGACGGCCGCCTCCCCCGCCGGACCCACCGGGAACGCGACGGACCCGGCGGACCCGCCGGGCCCCGGCGCCGAGGACCGCTTCGACCGGGACGATCTGCCCACCCCGCCCGGGGCGACCGGCGCGCTGCTCAGGTCTCTGCTGCGGCCGATGAGGGGCCGGGTGGCGCTCGTGGCGCTGCTGCTCGTGGTCCAGCAGGCGGCGTTCCAGGCCGGGCCGCTGCTCGTCGCCTACGCCATCGACAGCGGGGTGCCCGCGTTCCGGGACGCGGAGTACGGGCCGCTGATCGCGGTGGCGGTCGGGTACGCGCTGTGCTCGGCGGTCGGCGGGGCCATGCAGTACGGGTTCGTCCGGATCTCCGGGTTCATCAGCCAGGACGCGCTGCTCGACCTGCGCGGCCGGATCTTCCGCCACTCGCAGGCGCTGAGCGTGGACTTCCACGACCGCTACACCTCGGGCCGGCTGATCTCGCGGTCCACCACGGACGTGGAGTCGCTGCGGGAGCTGCTGAGCGAAGGGCTCCAGGAACTGATCGGCGTGGTGCTCTCGTTCGTCACCATCTCGCTGATGCTGCTCTGGCTGGACCTCGGCCTGGGCGCGGTCGCCGTGCTGTCGTTCGTCCCGCTGTATCTGCTGGTGCGGCGCTTCCAGCGGCGGGCCGGGGAGATGTACGGCGCGAAGTCCACGGCGACCGCCGGGGTGATCGTGAAGTTCGCGGAGACGATGAACGGTATCCGCCCCGTACAGGCCTTCCGCCGCGAGCGGGCCAACGAAGCGCACTTCGAGAAGCTGAACCGCGCCCACGAGCGGACCAATGGCGGCGCCATGCTGGAGATGGCCCGCTATGTCGTCGGCTCGCGGCTGGTCGCCAACACCGCCGTCGCCGGAATCGTGCTCTGGGGTGCGTACCGGGTGGCCTCGGGCACCCTGGCGCTGGGTGCGCTGGCGGCGTCCGTGCTCTATCTGCGCCGCCTGTACGACCCGATCGACCGGCTCGGCATGTTCCTGAACTCGTACCAGTCGGCGGCCGCCTCGCTGGAGAAGATCGCCGGTCTGCTGGCCCAGACCCCGTCCGTGCCGGAACCCTCGGCCCCCCGGGAGCTGCCGGCCCGGACCGGCGAGGCCCCGGGCCGGGAGGTCGTCTTCGACGGGGTGCGCTTCGCGTACCGCACGGGCGGCGAGGTGCTGCCCCGCTTCGACCTGACGCTCCCGGCCGGGCAGACCGTCGCCGTGGTCGGGTCGACGGGCGCGGGCAAGTCGACGCTGGCCAAGCTGCTGGCCCGGTTCTACGACCCGACGGACGGCCGGGTGCTGCTCGACGGCACGGACCTGCGGGACCTGGCCGTGCCGGAACTGCGGCGCGGGGTGGTGATGGTGACGCAGGAGGCCTTCCTGTTCTCCGGCACGGTCGCCGAGAACATCGCGATCGGCAGCCCGGACGCGAGCCGCGCGGACATCGAGCGGGCCGCGAAGGCGATCGGGGCTCACGAGTTCATCAGCGCCCTGCCCGACGGCTACGACACCGACGTACGCAAGCGGGGCGGCCGGATCTCGGCCGGTCAGCGCCAGCTGGTCGGCTTCGCCCGCGCGCTGCTCGCCGACCCGGCGGTGCTGATCCTCGACGAGGCGACCAGCTCGCTGGACATCCCCGGCGAGCGCGCGGTGCAGCAGGCCATGGACACGGTGCTGCACGGCCGCACCGCCGTGGTGATCGCCCACCGGCTGTCCACGGTGGAGATCGCGGACCGGGTCCTGGTGATGGAGCACGGCCGCATCGTGGAGGACGGCACCCCCGCCGAACTCATCGCCGCCACCGGCCGCTTCGCGGGCCTGCACCGGGCGTGGCGGGACAGCCTGACGTAGCCGCTTCGGACACAGGTCCCGCGTCCGTGCACGCGATGGTCACCCGGGATGCGCAGTGCATGCGCATCCCGGAGTCCGGTTCCTGGAAGGGCGTCCACAGGAGAACGCGCTGGAGCCCGGGCGGGAAGCCCGGTTCGCACCAGGCCCACACGCCCCGCGCACGCCGTGGACCGGCTCGACTCGTCGGCGGCGGTCCGGTCGCTGGAGGCTCGAACGGGCTGCTACCCGTCCCGCCAGGCACTGACGGTCCAGAAGACCGCGAAACCCGTCCACACGACGGCGAACACCCAGATCACGGGGTGGCCGCCGAACAGTGCCATGGAGCCGAGCCAGCCGACCCCGACGGCCACGAACAGCAAGCCGGCGCTGTGGAAGGCGAAGAGGCCGGAGGGCCGCCCGCTCAGCAAGGCCCATGCGCCGCCCGCGAGGGTCAGGCAGCCCAGCGCGAGCCACGGGAGAACCACCTGCTGCGAGGAGGGCGCGTAGGAGTCGATGTGGCCGCGAACCCTCAGCTCCACGACGTCCCCCCGCCACAGCCGGACTTCGGCGCGGTCCCCCTCCCCGGCATCGCCGTACGTCACCGACGCCACGCCCAACCAGGTCGCATCCCCTGCCCATTGGACCTTCAGGTCGTGGTACGTCGTGCAGGTCGTACCGCCGCCTCCGCCGCCTGCGGTGGTCACCCCGCCGGCCGTCGCACCGCCGGCGCCACCGGCGGTGTTCATACCGCCTCCGGCCGTGATGCCTCCGGTGCTGATGCCTCCCGTCGTGCCGCCGCTCGTGCCGTTGTACGTGCAGCGCTCACCCGTCCGCCGGTCGAGCACCGTGCCCGCCTCACGTCGTACGCACAGTTCCCCCTCGTCCCCGTTCCCGCTCCGGGCCCCGCCCCGGCAGACCGGTGCGTCGCGGTACTCCATGGTCGCTCCGTAGCCTTCAGCGACCTGCTGACCGCAGAGCAGGACTCCCCATCCGGCCGCGAGGACGAGCAGCCCCCGTAACCAGTGGGGCAGCCGCCTGCGGTACCAAACGCTGCCGTACCCCCTGCTTTTCACCCAGCCGTAATTCCCGTTCGGCCGAGTCCCCATGCACCGGCCCCGCCGCGGAACGTCGTACAAGGGCCGGAACGGGCGGGTGGGAATCCCGGGCCGCCACTGCCGGAGCGCCGGGCGTCAGGTCCAGCCGTGTGGCGGTGGGACGCAATCCGCCGGTCCGCTGTCGCTGATCCGGTGAGGGGACCGGGACGATCCGTCTCACCGCGCTTCACATCGCCGGGATCTCCGTCCGGGCCGCGGGGTGGCGTCAGTCGTCGAACCAGACGACCAGCCTGACATCGTCGTCGCCGTGCAGTTCGGCGAGGGTGCGCATGACGGTCCAGACCGGACCCCACTCATCGTCGGGTACGGCGTCGCGGCGCCTGAGGCGCTCGACACGGAACATCCGGTCCCCATCGATCCACTGGGAGCCCTCCGGGAAGTGCGGTTCGGGCCGGACCGCGATGTGAGCCGGCTGTCCGCAGAGCTCGACGAATCGCCGAGGAACAGAGCAGTGCCGCTGGAGGAACCGCCAGTCGCCGTGCGGATCACGGCAGTACTCGCGGATGCGGGCATCCGGCTCGGCGGACTCCTCGTCCCAGTCGACCCGCTTGAGCTCCGCCCAGCTGACCCAGCTCGCACTTCGCCCGGCCGTCGTCCCATGGCCGTCGCGGACCCGGCTCGACGCGTCGGCGGGCAGTCCACGGACGGGTGCCACCGGTACGAACTGCTCGTTGTCGCAGACGCCGAACAGAGCGCCGAAGGCGTCATGGTTCCTCGGCACCTTCAGGTGGTCCAGGTCGATGGCCGCATGCCAGAACGAGTCCGCCTCGTGGTCCCGACAGTCACGGTGGCACTCGATGAAGCCCTGGATGTCCTTGCCCATGCCGCCATGATCCCGGGCAGGCCTCCACCGGACCAGGCCTTGTCGGTCACCTGCCGCCACGCGGCGCTCCGTGCACGGCGTCGAGCGCCAGGTCCAGCAGCCGGGCGGCCTGTTCGGCGTCGTCGCCGTGGGCCGTGGACAGCGCGATCGCGGTGACGAGCCGGACCAGGTCGTCGGCGGCCAGGTCGTCACGGGCCGTTCCGTGCCGCTGCGCCCGGGTGAGCAGACCGGCCGCGGCGTCCAGGATCAGCTGGTGGCAGTCGAGGCCCAGCGCGCCGGGCCCGTCGACCATCAGGGCACTGCCGATGCCCTGGTTGGCACGGGCATGGGCCAGGAACGCGCCCAGCCACCGCTCCAGCGCGTCGTCGGCGCAGTCCGCGGTGCCCAGCTTCTCCGCGTACGCGCACAGCGTCAGGATCCGGTCCTTGAGGACCGCGGTCAGCAGGGCCCGGCGGTTCGGGAAGTGCCGGTACAGGGTGCCCGGCCCCACGCCGGCCCGGCGGGCGATCTCGTTGAGCGACGCGGCGGGGCCGGCGTCGGCGAACACCTCCCGCGCGGCGGCCACCAGACGCTCCCGGTTCAGGCGCGCGTCGGTGCGCTGCGGCGATCCGGCGCCACTGCCTTGTTCCGTCGCCATCGTCCTGCCTTTCCGTCGCCTCCGGAATAGCCAAGCGGAGAAGTTCTCCGTATCTTAGCGGGCGTCAACCGGAGAACCTCTCCGGAACGTCTGGTCAAGGAGTGCGGATGGCGCGCGACGTATCGGCCGAGCTCGGCCCGGTCGGGATCTGGACCTTCGCCTACGAGGGGCAGCCCGCCGGGCGGGTGCGCGAATCGGCCGCGGAGATCGAGGAGTTGGGCTACGGGGCACTCTGGTACGGAGAGGCGTTCGGCCGTGACACGGTGGGCCAGGCGTGGCTGCTGCTGTCGGCGACCCGCCGACTGGTCGTCGCTTCCGGGATAGCCAACATCGCCTTCCGGGAACCGCTGGCCACCGCCGCCGCGGCACGCACGCTCGGCGAGGCGTTCCCCGGACGCTACGTGCTCGGTCTGGGCGGGCACCGCGTCGACGACACCGTCCATGAAGTGGACGGCTATCCCGTGCCGGCCCGCGGCAGGGCGGTGCGCACGATGGGCTCCTACCTGGACGCCATGGACGCGTCGCCCGCCCACGGCCCCGTACCGGACCCGGCTCCGCGCCGCGTACTGGCCGCCCTGGGCCCGAAGATGCTGGAGCTGGCCGCCGAACGCACCTGGGGCGCGCACTCGTATTTCGTCCCCGTCGAGCACACCGCACGGGCCCGCCGGATCATGGGGCCGGATGCCTTCCTCGGGGTCGAGCAGGCCGTTGTGCTCGACCCCGACCTCTCCCAGGCCCGTGAGGTGGCCACGGCGCACGTCGCCGGATATCTGGCGGCGCCGCACCAGGTGGCCAGTCTGCGGCGGCTCGGCTTCGGCGACGAGGACATCACCGGCGGTCCGAGCCGCCGGCTGGTGGACGCGATCGTCGCCTGCGGGGACGTCGAGGCGATCCGGCGACGCGTTCGGCAGCACCTCCGGGCGGGAGCCGACCACGTCTGCCTGCAGGTACTGACCGCCGATCCGGCCGGGCTGCCGGAGCGGGAGTGGCGCGAACTCGCCCCCGCCCTCGTGCCCCGTCACCCCGAGGCGGCCGCCGCGCCGCGCTGAGGGGGCCGGCCGCGACCGCTCGCCGCCGTCATGATCCGCCGGACGCGGCTTGCGGGCGCACTCCCGGAAAGTCCCTGAACTCCCGCCGGGCGTGCACGAGCATCGCGTGCACCGCGGGGTTGTGGGCGCCCTTCCAGACCAGGGCCAGCAGGGCCGGTGTCCCGACGTCGACGAGGGGGCGGACGGTGAGCCGGTCCCGGTAGGTCTCGGCCATCGAGGCGCTGAGCACCGCGACGCCGAGCCCGCGGACCGCCAGGTCGGCGATGGCCTGCGCGGCGCCGGCCTCCAGCGCGATGGTGGGCCTGAGGCCCTGCTCGGCGCACGCCTCGTCGAACACCGCGCGCAGGCCGGTGCCGGGCGGCATGCAGACGATCGGGTGGGTCATCAGATCACGCAGGGCGACCTGCCGCCGCCGCGCCAGCGGGTGCCCGGCCGGGACCGCCGCGACGAGCCGTTCACTGATGAGGGTCAGCGACTCCAGTCCGTCGGGGGCGGCGGTCGCGGTGCCGATGAGCGCCAGGTCGACGGCGCCGGTGCGCACGCCGTCGAGGAGCCGGTCGGACCTGTCCTCCAGCAGCGCGATCTCCACCCCGGGATGCGCCTCGTGGAAGGCGGCGAGGGCGTCGAACAGCGGGGTGAGGGTGCAGCCGACGACCATCCCGACGGTGAGCCGCCCCCGGATCAGGCCGGTCACCTCCCCCACCGCCCGGCCGACCGCCCCGGCCGCGGCGAGCGCGGCGCGGGCGTGTTCGAGCGCCGCCTTCCCCGCGACGGTGAGCGTGACGGTACGGGCGGAACGGTCGAACAGCTCGGCGCCCAGCTCCCGTTCGAGCCGGCCGATCCGGGCGCTGACACCGGACTGGCTGATGTGCACCCGCTCGGCGGCGCGGGTGAAGTTCCGCTCCTCGGCGGCCGCGACGAAGTACTCCAGCTGCCTCAGATCCATGACCAGTGATTCTAGTTCGCAGAAATTCCATCTGTTGGACTTCTGATCCACCGGCCACCACCCTGGGAAGTGCCACCGGAACCCGACCTCAGGAGGAAACCGTGCCGGAGTACGAGCGGGCCATGCGGCCCGAGGACATCACCCGGCTGTTCGTCGAGCGGTCCAACGCCGGTGACGCGGCCGGGGTCGCCGCGCTCTACGAGGAGGAGGCGGTGATGGCCTACCCGCCCGGCGAGCTGACGGTCGGCCGGGAGGCGATCCGAGCCCTGTGGGAGAAGGTGCTGGCCCACGCCCCCCGGTTCGAGCCGGAACAGCCGCTGCCGACGCTGGTCAGCGACGGCATCGCGCTCACCTCGACCCCGCCGAAGGACGGCACCGGGGCCCGCGCCCAGGTGGTCCGCCGCCAGCCGGACGGAAGCTGGCTGCGCCTGCTCGACCAGCCCGAGTTCACCCCGCCCGCCCGCTGATCCGCGCACCCGCCGAGCCAATGGGGCGGAACCCGGCCTGGACGCCTCCCTGTGCACCACCGGCCGGGGTCACGGGACTCACGACGGGGCGGCCAGGGGGCATCCATGCCGCGAGGGCCGACCGCCTCCGGGTCGGTGATGAGAGCGCCTCGCGACCAGTGGCCCGGCTTCGGCCGGTCACAGGCTCGCGGCGATCCCGCGCTGGACCGGGCCGCCGCGCATCGCCCTCTCCGGCTCCAGCAGGCCGGTCGATACGGATACCAGAACTGCCTTGTCTCGTAGGAAAGTTGACAGGTCGAGAGAAAAACCTGGACATAATTCGCAGGCGCACGGCAACGGTATGGACCTACTCTGCCCGTCATGACCGACTGGAAGAGCATCGAGGCCGCCGACTGTGCCGTGCCCGCCGACCGGCCCATGGACGACCTCGTCCGCGAGCTGTCCCGTGCCCTGGCGGATCCCGATCCGCTGGTCCGGGACGGCGCGCCCTACACCGTCCTCGCGACCTGGATCGCTCGCGGGACGATCGGGGCGTCCCGGCGGCTGGAGCTGGGGGACGAGATGGCGGCCCGGTTCGCCGACCCGCGGATCGAGGCCCGCACCTTCGCGCCCCTCGTGCTCGGCATGCTGGTGGCCGCGGGGGACTTCAGGGCCGACTGGGTGGAGGCGTTCGAGCGCTGGTACCCGGCGGAGCGGGATCTTCGTGGCCACGACGAGACGCTCGGCTGGCTCCACGCGGTGGCGCACGGCGCGGACCTGCTCGCCGGCTTCGGGCGCCACCCTGAGGTGGCGCCGGTGCGGATGCTGAACCTCGCCGCCGCGCGGCTGACTGCGCCCACCGACCACGTCTATGACCAGTTGGAGGACGACCGCCTCGCCCGGGCGGTCGCCCGGGTCCTGACCCGTACCGATCTGAGCGAGCGCGATGCCGTCGGCTGGCTGGATCCGATCGCCGACCGCTTCGGGGCCGACCGCATCAGCACTCCGGTGCCCGCCCACATCAGCAACTGCCTGCGTACCCTGCGCCTGCTCTACATCCTCGCCGACCGGGGCGTGCGCCCCACCAGTGAACTGCCCGCGGAACCCCTCCACCACCGCGACGCGGTCAAGTCCGGCATCGCCACCGTCCTCGACCGGATCGTCAGACGCTGATCGACGGCGCCCAGTCGGGCCGGGCACCTCGCAGGCTCCTTCCCGGCCGGCCCGCCCCGAGAACCGGCGGCAGTTGAACACGAACGCCCGCCAGCAGGCGGCGGCGAAG
The DNA here is from genome assembly GCF_042262625.1 of Streptomyces sp. NPDC056347. Lineage (NCBI taxonomy): Bacteria > Bacillati > Actinomycetota > Actinomycetes > Kitasatosporales > Streptomycetaceae > Streptomyces > Streptomyces sp. NPDC056347. The sequence goes on from NZ_JBHJQP010000139.1 coordinate 15,597, forward strand.
CGCTGGTACGGAACTGCCGGGCGTGGAGCCGCACTTCGAACGCCCCCGGGTACGCCGAGTTCCGCATCGGCGGGCACCAGCACGAACCGGGCCCGATCGACAGCCGTTACGCACCCGCCGACGCGGGCACCGGTCCGGGCGGCGCGATCGTGTACCGGCACGTCGACGACGTGAGCGCGACGCTCGCAAGGCTCCGCTCCCCCCGGGGCGAAGGAGTACGAACCGCTCACGGAGCGTGGACCGGGCTTCGTCACCGCCTCCGTGACCAACCCCTTCGGCAACGTCCTGGGCGTGTTGGACAACCGGCACTGCCCCGAGGTGCCGGGACCGCCCCGAAGGCAGGCACTGTCGGAGGCGGCCGTTACAGTCGCCCGCATGAGGACTCCGGTGATCCAGGCGGTCGAGGCGACCGGGAAGACCTGGGACGACCCTTCCGAGGACGCCCTGCACGACCTGCTGGCCGACATGAACCTCACCTGGCGCTTCGTCGTCGTGAACCGGCTCGATGCCGAGCCCGCGGGCCAGCACTACATCCAGGTGTATCTCGACGACGACCTGAGCTATCAGGTGGAGTACCGCGAGGGAGGGCCGGACCGCCACTTCCGGGCGCGGGTGCCCCGGGACCGGGGGATGTTCTCGGTGGAGCCGGTGGCCGAGGTGGTCCAGGACTGGGCCGCCGGGCGCCCCGGCTGGCGCGAGGCACTGCCCTGGACCCCGTGGTCGCCCGCGTAGTCCCGCGGCCCGCGCGGCCCCGCCGGTAGCGGCGGTTGTAGCGCCCGGCCCCGCGCGGGACACTGGACACATCCGGCGACGAGGCTCGCCGTGACCGCGCCGGTGCGGCGCCGATCGCCTCCGTGCGAGCCGGGCGACCGGCGATGCGGTACGGGAGGTGGGCGCGGTGCCTCGTATCACCGTCGAGGTCGAGTCGACCATCGGTTCCTCCATCGGGAAGCACGGCGGCGCACGGTCCTCGCGGGATGAAGCGCCGGGCTGGCCCGTGGGCGAGGGGTACGTCGAGGACACCCTGGACACCGGCGGGCGGTCCGTGCGGACCATGGTCCTGATGCGGGAACCGGCCCGTCCGGGGGACGAGGTGCCGGCCTGGCCGGTCGCGGTGCTCCACCTGAACGACGGCCGGCGCGACCTGGACGAAGTGGTGTGCGTCGCGGAGGCGGAGCCGTTCATCGATCTGGTCGACCTCCCTGATCTCGGCCGCTGGCACGCGGAGCCCGCCGCCTGGGCGGCGGCGCTCGGCCGACTCTCGCCCGGTCCGGCGTACCGGATGACGGGCTGCGGCGGTCGCGTGGAAGCCGATCGGCTGGTGGCGGACGCGCACCACGCCTACCTCCAGCTCACCGGATGCATGGAGTTACCCACGCACGGGGAGTGAAGGGAGTCGGGCCGTGACGACGATCGCTGAGGGCCGTACGTTTCCCGCGGCAACGCTCGCGGCGGCGCGCGATCGGCTGCTGCGGATATGTGTGCATCTGCCGGTCGTCAACGGTGAACCGGGACCGCTCCACGCCCGCATCCTCGTCGTCGCCGACGTGCTGGCGCGGACGCTGGAGGCCGAGGGGCGGCAGCTGGCCCGGGTCTGCGCGCTTCCCGAGCCGTCACCGGAGCGGATCCTGGCGCTGGAGGCCTTCGTGGCGGCGCTCGGAGTGCAGCCCCCGGCCTCGTTCACCGGCAACGGTGAAGCCCTCGACGCCCTCGGAGGCCCGGCCGACGTGCACGTCTTCGGCGACGGGCGGTGCGATGCCGAACAGGGGGTGCGGGTGGAAGTGGGGAGCGTGGACGGGGCCGGGGCGCACCCGCCGCCTCCGGCCGGGGACGAGGATCTGCTCACCCTCAGGCTCGCGCTGCTCGGCCACCCGTACCACCGCCGCGCCACCCTCACGCCCCAGGACGTCGCAGACGCCGGACGGACGCTGGCGCACTGGCGGGCGCGGGTGGCGCACTGGGCGTGTTCGCCGTCGAAACCGGTCCCGCATGAGTTCAGCCACGCGGCGGCCGACATGCTGACCACGAGCCTCGACACACCGGCCGTCCTCGATCTGCTGCGCCAGGCCGAGGCGTGCGACGACATGCCCGAGGGCGCGAAGTTCGAGACCTTCGCCTTCCTGGACCGGATGCTCGGTCTGGAGCTCGTCCGCGAGGTCGGACGCGCCCCGCTTCCGGAAACACGGTAGGACGGTGCCCGGGGCCGCGGATGTTCCGGACGCGACAGGCGGGAAGCCGGCCCGGCGGGTGGGCCCCGGTCACCGCCTCGTTCGCCCTGCTCGCCCGGCCGCCGCGTGCGCCAACTCGGCTCCTGGGCCCGGTGGGTAGGGTGAACGGAAGGCGGTCACGAACTGGCGGGGGCGGGCATGGGCGACAAGGACAAGAAGGGGCGTCTTCGGCGCTCGTCACTGGTCGGGGCTGTCGTGGTCGTGGTCACCGCGGAGGCCACTGTCGTCGGCGGAGGCATCAAGGCGTCCCTGCCGTGGTGGGCCCTGGTGGGCACGGCTCTGGTGGTGGCGTGGCCCGCCGCCTGGACCGGGGCGCGGATCGGTCGGCGCGAGGGCATCCGCAGCGCGGCCCTGGCACCGGGTGAAACCGTGGTCGGCACCTACACGGTCCGGCCGCCCTTCACGGAGCACACCCCGCCGTCCGCCCACGAGGGCCCCCAGTACCAGCTGGTGGTGACCAGCGTCGGCCTGCAGATGTGGGAACGGCACATACTGCTGTGGCGGTACGGATGGCCGGACCTGCGCGTGACCGCCGACGGCCCGCGCCTGCGCGTGCTGCACGAGGGAAACGAGGTCGCGGCACCGCTGCTGGAGCCGACGACCGCCGCGCAGGAGATACGGCTCGTCGCGGCTCGGTACGCGGCCGGCTGAGCACAGCAGCGCGACCGGCGCACCGCTCATCCGACCGCCGACCTCCCGTGATCGCCGGTGATCGCCGGTGATCACTCGGGCCGACGGCCGGGCGGGGCGCCGGGCAGAGTTCCCGGCAGGTCGGCCGCGACCAGTTCGGCAGCGCGCGCGGGGCTGCCGTCGGCGCGTACGAGCAGTGCCTCCACGTCGTAGCCGGACGGCCCGAAGGCAGCGTCGACGCCGAGGCAACGGCCCCAGCCGAAGCGTTCCATCGAGACGGCGGCGTCCAGGTCGGGACGGATCCGGTGGAGCGTGGAGACCAGCTCCCAGGCCCAGGCGTCCAGGCGGGCCCGCCGCACCGGGTTGCAGGCGTTCACGGCATCGGTGACCCAGTCGTCGCCGGGCTCGTACTCCTGGAGGGCCGGCAGCGGTTCGGGGACGTCCGTGAGCCGCGTCGCGCTGAACGTGAGGGCGTGTGCGCCCTCGGGGTGGCCGATCAGTCCGGCCAGGAGCGGGACGGCGCGGGGGTCGTGCCGACGGGCCAGCGCGTGGATCGCTTCGGCACGGGTCCCGGCGTGCTCGTCGGCCGTCCGCTCCAGGAGCGCGGCCCGGATCGCGGGGCCGTCCACCTCGGCCTGGACACCGAGGGTGAACGTCGCCCAGTCACGGACGTGCGGGTCCGGGTCCCGCGTCAGCCCGATGAGGGTGTGGATGTCCGGCCCGTCCGGCAGGCCGGTGACGACCTCCGCGAACGAGCGGGCCACTTCCTCGCGGACCTCGGCCTCGGGGTGCCCGGCGAGGGCGACGAGGACGGGGACGGCGCGCGGGTCGCGGGTCGTCCCGATCGCGCGCGCCAGCGACCGCAGAACGCGGTCCTCGGCCTCCCGCCGCGCGAGGGCCACCAGCGCGGCGGCCGTCCCGGCGCGGCCCGCCTCGTGCTGACTGCTGGCGTCGCGCAGCAGGTCGCAGCCCGTCTCACGCGCGATGGGATCGGCCGAACCGATCAGCTCCAGCCCGAGCGGCAGCGCCGCCCCGTCGGCGGCCGCCCGCCACAGCACCGACGCGTATACGTGCCAGTCGTCCCGGTCCTCCGGGTCGTCCGGGCCGTCCGGGTCGATGGCACGACGCAATGCCGCCCGCGCCTGCGTGACCAGTTCCGCCACCGTTCCCGTTTCCATGCGGGCATTCTGGTGCGCGCACCCCGGGTACGCACGGGAATTGCCGGCCCGGGCGGACGGACCGACGGATGGGCGGGCAGAACGACGGGCGGGCGGGCGAAGGAACAGACACCGAACTCGCCGGAGACGAGCAGCGCAACGCGCCGGAACGCTGCATCAATCGGCTCGGTCGGCAGCACGGCCCGGCCATGAGAGCCAACGGGCTCGCCATTACCCGCCAGGCCGCACTCCGCCTTGCCGCCGTCCTCATCCGGAGCCGCAGATGACCGGGGGTTCCGGATTTCGGTCCACCTTCCGCGCCTCGCCGGCCTGCGGCCCCCCGCGTCCTTGGAAGGCCGACGGGGCCGCGCCCCTGCTACCGGTTGAGAATCTGCTCGCCCCTGTCCGCGACCTGCTCGGCAAGGCGTGCTCCTCCCGCGCGATCCGCGAGCACCTGCACAAGTGCGGCATCCGGGGGGTGATCCCCGTTCTGGCGGACCGGCACGGACACCGGCTGCGACGGGGCAGCCAGGGTGGCCGGCCACCGGCCTTCGACCGGGAGGCGTACAAGTGGCGCAACACCGTCGAGCAGCGCATCAACCGCCTGAAGCAGGGGCGCGGCATCGCGACCCGCTATGAAGAGACCGCCACCATCCATCCGGCCGGACTCCGCATCGCAGGCATCTTCCTCCGGTCCGCCCGATGACCCGGCCGAAACTGCCTAGCGCGGGACGCGGACGCTGTTGCCGAACTCGAAGACGCCGTCTTTGCCCGGCGCAACCGTGCCCTCGGCGTAGCCGCTGCAGTCGGAGGAACCGTAAACGGTAACGGTGACGTTGGTCTGGTTGTTGACGAAGAGCGGGATGAACTTCCCTGTGTAGCAACCCGCCGGAGGATTCTTGAACGTGTTGCCACTGACCCCGAGCGTGCCGTTGGCGGCACTCGCGCTGGTGGCGGTGGTCAGGCACAGCGCTGTCGCGGCAATGGCGATGCCTGCGGCGTGAAGCAGACGCTTCAAGGGATTCTCCTTCGGTGAGCTGGACCCCTCGGGCATCCATTCCCATGGGTTCCGGCCGCTTAGCGACCCGTTCGAGTGGTGCGGTCGAGGTCGTTGCGGCACTGTCGGCTCACGGCAGGGACCACCGTCCGCTTCAGGCTGGGCTTGAGGCCCGCGGGCTGCCTGGAGCGGCCCAGAGAAGCCGTGGCAGAGCAAGGCCCGACGACCTGATCCGTTCCGGGCCCGAGGGCAGCACACGTCCGTGCCACACCTCGATGTGGTTCCTGGTCACGCGGTGCTCAGGTCGCATGAAGCCATCTCACCACCGGCAGCCCGGAGCTTGTGCAGTGGTCCGTGGGAAACGGCCTAGTTCTCGGGCATGGGAACGACCGGCAGGAGGATGCCTTGGCTGACGACCGCGACCGCCCGTGCCAGGGCGGCTTCGTGGCTGCGGTAGGCCAGGGGATCGAGGCCGTTCTTCTCGATCCAGAAGGTCTGGGCGGTCGTCCAGGCGGCCTCGCGGGCCTCGGCGACGGAGAAGGCGCTGATGGCGTGCTTGAGCGCCTCCGCGTCCCGGGTGGTCAGCTTGAGGATCTCGGGTTCGTACTCGGCGCGGACCTCGGCCTCGGCGGCGGCGAGGAGGTCGTTGACCTTCTCGTAGTCCTGGTGGACCGGTGGGGTGTTGGGGGTGGTGTGGCGCTCGGCGCAGGTCTCGACGACGGCGACGGGGAGGTCGTGGTTGATGTGGGCGTTCATCCCGGCCAGCGCGAACTGCAGGGGCCAGATGATCCGGTTGTCTCGGGCGGCGAACAGCGGTGCCCAGGCCGGGTCGACCGGTCGGCCCGCCTGGTCGGCGTCGACGTTCCGCAGGTACAGGCCCGCGAAGATGACGTCCATCCGCTCGATGAACGCGTTGTCGCCGAAGGTGCCGGAGGTGATGTTGTCCTTCACCAGCTTGGTGACCTTCAGATACATGTGGTTGAAGCAGGCCACCCCGTCGCGGGGGTCGAGTTCGGCGTCGATCTGTTCCATCCGGGCGATGACGCCGTCGATGGTGGTGGGCAGTTGTGCGGTCGTGGCCATGGTGGCGGTCTCCTGGGGTCGGGTGGAGGTACGGGCGGGGCCGGGCAGGGCGGATACGGTGAGGCGCTTCCGTTCGGCCCGCGAGC
>NZ_JBHJQP010000140.1:0-21648 GCF_042262625.1 Streptomyces sp. NPDC056347
GGTGGTCACCGCCTCCGGCGGCCCGTTCCGCGGCCCGCCCGGCGTGGAGGCCGGGCGGCGCGCTCGTGTCAGTGGCTGCGGGGGCGGCTCAGAGGGTGCCGCTGTCCGCGATGGTGATCTTCGCGGCGGGGCGGCCGCTCTGCGAGCCGAGGGCCTCGATCTTCCGGACCAGCTCCATGCCGGCCTCGTCGTCGACCTCGCCGAAGACCACGTGCTTGCCGTCCAGCCACGACGTCACGATCGTCGTGATGAAGAACTGCGAGCCGTTCGAGTTCGGACCGGCGTTGGCCATGGAGAGCAGGCCGGGCTTGGAGTGCGTGAGCTTGAAGTTCTCGTCGGGGAACTTGGCGCCGTAGATGCTCTTGCCGCCCGTGCCGTCGCCGCGGGTGAAGTCGCCGCCCTGGAGCATGAAATCGGGGATGATCCGGTGGAAGGACGACCCCTTGTAGCCGAAGCCCTCCTCGCCGGTCGCGAGCTTCCGGAAGTTCTCCGCCGTCTTCGGGACGACGTCGTCGAACAGCTTGAAGGTGATCCGCCCGGCGGGCTCGTCGTTGATGGTGATGTCGAAATAAACCTTGCTCGTCATGGATCCATCCTGACATCGAGGCGTTCGCGGCCGACGGCCGGGCGGGTATTTCGCGCTCCCGCTCCGGGGCCGCGCCGGCGGCGCGCCCCCACGTAGCCTCTCTTCCGTGCCAGCCTCCCGTCTCAGCCGCGTCGCCGTCCTCGTGCTCGAGGGCGCCAAGCCCCTCGACGTCGGAATCCCCGCGCAGGTCTTCTCGACCCGCGCGAGCATGCCGTACGAGGTACGGGTGTGCGGGGCGGCCCCGGGGCTGGTGACCGGCGGCGACGGCCTGTCGTACGGCGTGACCCACGGCCTCGACGCGCTGGCGTGGGCCGACCTCGTCTTCGTGCCCGGCTACCGGTTCCCGGACCGCGAGGACCCGCCCCGGGCGGTCCTCGACGCGCTGATCACCGCTCACGCCCGGGGTGCGCGGCTCGCCGCCATCTCGACGGGCGCCTTCGCGCTCGCCGCCACGGGCCTGCTCGACGGCAGGCGTGCCACGACGCACTGGCACTACACGCGGGCGCTGGCGGCGCGGCATCCGCTCGTCCGGGTCGACGAGAACGTCCTCTTCGTCGACGAGGGCACCGTGCTGACCTCGGCCGGCGCCGCCTCGGGCATCGACCTGTGCCTGCACATCCTGCGCGGCGACCTCGGCGTGGCCGCGTCGAACCACGCGGCCCGGCGCCTGGTCGCGGCTCCGTACCGCAGTGGCGGCCAGGCCCAGTACGTGCCGCGCAGCCTGCCCGAGCCGCTCGGCGAGCGGTTCGCCGCCACCCGGGAATGGGCGCTGCACCGGCTCGGCCACCCCCTCACCCTGGAGGCGCTCGCGCGGCACGCGGCGGTGTCGCCCCGCACGTTCTCGCGGCGCTTCGTCGAGGACACCGGATACACGCCGATGCAGTGGGTGATGCGGGCCCGCCTCGACCTGGCCCGCGAGCTGCTGGAGCGTTCGGAGCGGAGCGTCGAACAGATCGCCACCGACGTCGGTCTCGGCACCGGCGCCAATCTGCGGCTGCACTTCCAGCGGATCCTGGGCACCACACCGAGCGAGTACCGGCGCACCTTCACCCGGGGCGAGTAGCCGCGGCTGCATGGCGAGATCCTTGTGAACCGTGGCAATCGTGCCGCTGTCGCGTGCGCGCGCGGCGCGCGAGATTGGGTGGCGAACGAAGGGACACCATTCATGACTCGCATCGCCATCAACGGATTCGGCCGCATCGGGCGCAACGTGCTGCGCGCACTGCTGGAGCGCGACACCGACCTCGAGATCGTCGCCGTCAACGACCTCACCGAGCCCACCGCGCTGGCCCGGCTGCTGGCCTACGACTCGACGTCCGGCCGCCTCGGCCGCCCGGTGACCGTCGACGGGGACGTCCTGGTCGTCGACGGGCGCCGCATCAAGGTGCTGGCCGAGCGCGAGCCGGCGCGGCTGCCCTGGGCCGAGCTCGGCGTCGACATCGTCCTGGAGGCCACCGGCCGCTTCACCGCGGCTAAGGACGCCCGCGTCCACCTCGACGCGGGTGCGAAGAAGGTCCTGGTCAGCGCCCCGTCCGACGGTGCCGACGTCACGCTCGCGTTCGGGGTCAACACCGACGCCTACGACGCCGACGTGCACACCGTCGTCTCGAACGCCTCCTGCACCACCAACGCGCTCGCCCCGCTGGCCGCGGTGCTCGACGGGCTCGCCGGCATCGAGCACGGCTTCATGACGACGGTGCACGCCTACACGCAGGAGCAGAACCTGCAGGACGGCCCGCACCGCGACCCCCGCCGGGCCCGTGCCGCCGGTGTCAACATCGTGCCGACCACGACGGGCGCCGCCAAGGCGATCGGCCTCGTGCTGCCGAACCTCGACGGCAAGCTGTCGGGCGACTCCATCCGTGTCCCGGTCCCGGTGGGCTCGATCGTCGAGCTCAACACGACCGTCGCCCGCGAGGTGACCCGCGACGAGGTGCTGGCCGCGTACCGGACCGCCGCCGAGGGTCCGCTCGCCGGTGTGCTCGAGTACTCGGACGACCCGCTCGTGTCGTCCGACATCACGGGCAACCCGGCGTCGTCGATCTTCGACTCGGCCCTCACCCGCGTCGACGGCCGCCACGTCAAGGTGGTCGCCTGGTACGACAACGAGTGGGGCTTCTCCAACCGCGTGATCGACACGCTCCAGCTCCTCGCGGGCTGACCGGACGCCGGAGCAGGACCCCACCCCCGTACGACGTCACCCCTGCGGATCTTTGCATAAAAGTGCAGCGTTGCGTATAGTCATGCCATCGACGAGGAGGTTTCGATGGTGGTACGCGCAGCGGTGGCAGGGGCGAGCGGATACGCCGGTGGGGAACTGCTCCGCCTTCTGCTGGCCCACCCCCGGGTCGAGATCGGGGCGCTCACGGCCAACTCCAACGCGGGGCAGCGGCTCGGCGCCCTCCAGCCGCATCTGCGGCCGCTCGCCGACCGGGTGCTCCGGCCGACCACCCCCGAGGTCCTCGCCGGGCACGACGTGGTCTTCCTCGCGCTCCCGCACGGCCAGTCCGCCGCCGTCGCCGAACAACTCGGCGACGACGTGCTGGTCGTGGACATGGGGGCCGACTTCCGGCTCAGGGACGCCGGGGACTGGGAGCGGTTCTACGGCTCCCCGCACGCCGGGACGTGGCCCTACGGCCTGCCCGAGCTCCCCGGCGGCCGCCCGGCGCTCGCCGGCACCAAGCGGATCGCGGTGCCCGGCTGCTACCCGACCGCCGTCTCGCTCGCCCTCTTCCCGGCGTACGCGGCCCAGCTCGCCGAGCCGGAGGCCGTGATCGTCGCCGCCTCCGGCACCTCCGGGGCGGGCAAGGCGGCCAAGCCGCACCTGCTCGGCTCCGAGGTGATGGGCAACATGTCCCCGTACGGGGTCGGCGGCGCCCACCGGCACACCCCCGAGATGATCCAGAACCTCGGCGCCGCGGCCGGCCGGCCGGTCACCGTCTCCTTCACGCCGACCCTGGCGCCGATGCCCCGCGGCATCCTCGCCACCTGCAGCGCGAAGGCGAAGCCCGGGGTGAGCGCCGAAGCCGTCCGCGAGGTGTACGAGAAGGCCTTCGCCGACGAACCCTTCGTGGACCTGCTTCCCGAGGGGCAGTGTCCCGCCACGGCGGCCGTCCAGGGTTCCAACGCCGTACAGATCCAGGTTGCCCTCGATGCGGCCGCGGGCCGGATCATCGCGATCAGCGCCATCGACAACCTCACCAAGGGCACCGCCGGCGGCGCCCTGCAGAGCATGAACATCGCCCTCGGACTGCCCGAGGAGACGGGCCTTTCCACGATCGGCCTCGCTCCGTGAGCGACGAGGGCACGACCACCGGTACGGGGATGACCACGAACGCCGCGCCGATGCGCCGCGCGGCCGCAGCAGCGAACGAGGAGATGCAGTGAGCGTCACGGCAGCACAGGGCTTCTCCGCGGCGGGCATCGCCGCGGGAATCAAGGCGAGCGGCAACCCGGACCTGGCCCTGGTGGTCAACCACGGTCCGCGCCGCGCCGCCGCGGGCGTCTTCACCTCCAACCGCGTCAAGGCCGCCCCCGTCCTCTGGTCGGAGCAGGTCCTCAAGGGCGGCGAGGTCACCGCCGTCGTCCTCAACTCCGGCGGTGCCAACGCCTGTACGGGCCCGAAGGGCTTCCAGGACACCCACGCCACCGCGGAGAAGGCCGCCGAGGTCCTCACCGGCCACAACGCCGGCGAGATCGCGGTCGCCTCGACCGGGCTGATCGGCACGCTCCTCCCGATGGACAAGCTGCTGCCCGGCATCGAGCAGGCCGCCGCCGCCCTCAGCGAGCACGGCGGCGAGAAGGCCGCCATCGCGATCAAGACCACCGACACCGTCCACAAGACCGCCGTCGCGGGCGGCGAGGGCTGGACCGTCGGCGGCATGGCCAAGGGCGCGGGCATGCTCGCCCCCGGCCTCGCCACCATGCTGGTCGTCCTCACCACCGACGCCGACATCGACGCCGCCGGACTCGACTCCGCGCTGCGCGCCGCCACCCGCACCACCTTCGACCGGGTCGACTCCGACGGCTGCATGTCGACCAACGACACCGTGCTGCTGCTGGCCTCCGGGGCGAGCGGAATCACCCCGGAGCAGGGCGAGTTCGCCGAGGCCGTACGGGCCGTCTGCGCGGACCTGGCCCGCCAGCTGATCGGTGACGCCGAGGGCGCCTCCAAGGACATCCGGATCGAGGTCGTCAACGCCGCGACCGAGGACGACGCCGTCGAGGTGGGCCGCTCCATCGCCCGCAACAACCTCCTCAAGTGCGCCATCCACGGCGAGGACCCCAACTGGGGCCGGGTGCTCTCCGCGATCGGCACGACGAAGGCCGCCTTCGAGCCCGACCAGCTGAACGTCGCCATCAACGGCGTCTGGGTCTGCAAGAACGGCGGCGTCGGCGAGGACCGCGACCTGGTCGACATGCGCTACCGGGAGGTCGCGATCACCGCCGACCTCGCCGCCGGCACCGAGTCCGCCGTCATCTGGGCCAACGACCTCACCGCGGACTACGTCCACGAGAACAGCGCGTACAGCTCATGAGCGCCACACGGAAGCACACCGCACTCCCGAAGGCCCAGATCCTCATCGAAGCGCTGCCCTGGCTGACCCGGCACAACGGCAAGACCGTCGTCATCAAGTTCGGCGGCAACGCCATGGTCGACGAGGAGCTGAAGGCGGCCTTCGCCCAGGACGTGGTCTTCCTGCGCCAGGCCGGTCTCAAGCCCGTCGTCGTGCACGGCGGCGGACCGCAGATCAGCGCCCAGCTCGACAAGCAGGGCCTGGTCAGCGAGTTCAAGGCCGGGCTGCGCGTCACCACGCCCGAGGCGATGGACGTCGTACGGATGGTGCTGGCCGGACAGGTCCAGCGCGAGCTCGTCGGGCTGCTCAACCAGCACGGGCCGCTCGCCGTAGGCATCACCGGCGAGGACGCCCACACGATCACCGCCACCCGGCACCGGCCGACCATCGACGGCGAGCTCGTCGACATCGGCCGGGTCGGCGAGATCACGGCCATCGACACCGGGGCGATCCGGGCGCTGCTGGACGACGGCCGCATCCCGGTCGTCTCCTCCATCGCCCGCTCCGCCGACGACGACCACGTCTACAACGTCAACGCCGACACCGCGGCCGCGGCGCTCGCCGCCGCGCTGGACGCCGAGACGCTGATGGTCCTCACCGACGTCGAGGGCCTCTACGAGGACTGGCCGAACAGCGACGACGTGATCAGCCGCCTCACCGCCACCGAGCTGGAGAAGCTGCTGCCCGAGCTCTCCAGCGGCATGGTGCCCAAGATGCAGGGCTGCCTGCACGCCGTACGCAACGGCGTCGAGACCGCCCGGGTGATCGACGGCCGGGTCCAGCACTCGATCCTGCTGGAGATCTTCACCGACGAAGGAATCGGCACGATGGTCGTGCCCGACGCGCAGGGGGAGTCATGAGCAACCAGGACCTCGCGAAGCGCTGGAGCCACGCGCTGATGGACAACTACGGGACGCCGCAGCTGTCCCTGGTCCGCGGCGAGGGCGCCCGGGTCTGGGACGCCGACGGCACCGAGTACCTCGACTTCGTCGGCGGTATCGCGGTGAACGCGCTGGGCCACGCCCACCCCGCCGTCGTCGGGGCGGTATCCGCCCAGATCGCCTCCCTCGGCCACGTCTCCAACCTCTTCGTCGCCGAACAGCCCGTCGCCCTCGCCGAACGGCTGCTCCAGCTCTTCGGCCGCGACGGCCGGGTCTACTTCTCCAACTCCGGCGCCGAGGCCAACGAGGCCGCCTTCAAGATCGGGCGGCTGACCGGGCGTACCCACATGGTCGCCACCGACGGCGCTTTCCACGGCCGGACCATGGGCGCGCTCGCACTCACCGGCCAGCCCGCCAAGCGCGACCCGTTCCTCCCGCTGCCCGGCGACGTCACCCACGTCCCGTACGGCGACGCGCAGGCGCTGCGGGCCGCAGTCACCACCGACACCGCACTGGTGATCATCGAGCCCATCCAGGGCGAGAACGGTGTGGTCGTGCCGCCCGCCGGATATCTGGAGGCCGCCCGGGAGATCACCCGGGCCACCGGCACCCTGCTCGTCCTCGACGAGGTGCAGACCGGCATCGGCCGCTGCGGCCGGTGGTTCGAGCACCAGGCCCACCAGGGTGTCGAGCCCGATGTCGTCACCCTCGCCAAGGGCCTGGGCGGCGGGCTGCCGATCGGCGCGACGGTGGCCTTCGGCCCGGCGGCGGAGCTGCTGAGGCCGGGCCAGCACGGTACGACCTTCGGCGGCAACCCGGTGGCCTGCGCGGCCGGGCTCGCCGTCCTGGACACCCTGGCCGCCGACGGAGCCCTGGACCGGATCGGGCGGACCGGCGAGAGGATCCGCGCCGGAGTGGAGGCCCTCGGGCACCCACTGGTCTCCCACGTCCGCGGCGCCGGACTGCTGCTGGGTATCGTGCTCACCGAGCCGCTCGCGCCCCAGGCGCAACGGGCGGCCCAGGGAGCCGGAATCCTGGTGAACGCGCCCGCCCCCGACGTCCTGCGGCTGATGCCGCCGCTGATCATCGGCGAGACGGAGGCGGACGCGTTGCTCGGGGCGCTGCCCGGCATCCTCGACACGGCACGAGCAGCGCGGACCGCGTAGACGGCGCGGACGGCACAAGGGGACGGACGATCCGGAGAATGAGGCGACGACGATGACCGAGGCGCAGGAAACCGAGCACGGCGGACCGTCCGTGCCGCAGACCCGCACCGCACGCCACCGCCGGATCGTGGACATCCTGAACCGGCAGCCGGTGCGCTCGCAGAGCCAGCTGGCCAAGCTGCTCGCCGACGACGGGCTGAGCGTCACCCAGGCGACGCTCTCCCGCGACCTGGACGAGCTGGGCGCGGTGAAGATCCGCAACACCGGCGGCGAACTGATCTACGCGGTGCCCAGCGAGGGCGGATTCCGCACCCCGCAGGCCCCGCTGGGCGGTTCGGCCAAGGAGGAGCGGATGCGGCGGCTCTCCGCCGAACTGCTCATCTCCGCGGAGGCCTCGGCCAACCTCGTGGTGCTGCGCACCCCGCCGGGCGCCGCCCAGTTCCTCGCCTCGGCCATCGACCAGGCCGAGCTGCACGACATCCTCGGCACCATCGCGGGCGACGACACCCTGATGCTGATCAGCCGGGACCCGGCGGGCGGCCAGGCGCTCGCCGACCACCTGCTGCGGCTGGCCCAGAACGAGCGCTGAGCCGCCCGGAGCCCGGCCGGTCAGTAGCGGGTGACCGCGGTCGGACCGGACCGGGTGCCGATCACGATGTGCGGGCGGCGGGCCGGGTCCGTCCAGCGCAGGATCCGGTCCATCGCGTCCGCGCCGACGGAGACGCAGCCGGCGGTCGCGCCGCGCCCGTTGACGTGGAGGAAGATCCCGGCGCCGCGTCCCCGCACCGGCCGCCGGTAGTTGAAGCCGATCACGAGCGCCCGGGCGTACTGCTTCCGGTAGGCGATCAGGTGCTCCGCCTCGCCGGCCCGGCAGTCCGCGGGGAGCGGTTCCACCCAGCGGTTGTAGGCCCGTGCCGCGTTGTCCTGGCACCACCACGAGCGGTCGTTGATCCGGCGGTAGGGGTGGACGGTGCCGGCCGGTGCGGGGCCGATCCCGAACGCGTACGGCAGGTCGTACAGGCCGGTGGGGGTGGTGTCGGTGCTCTGTTCGCGGGTCGCTCCCTCGGCCAGGCCCTTGGCGCCGAAGCGGGCCGGCGCGCTGCCTTCGCGCACCCAGGTGCCCCGGCGCAGGCTCCACCAGGTGACGGTGCCGGTGGTGGAGGCCTGGTCCGGGGCCTCGGCGGTGATCAGCTGGCTGCCGCCGCCGGTGTCGGCCAGCCGCAGCGGAAGCGGTGGTCCGGCGGCGGGCCGGGCCGCGACCGTGCCCGCCAGCGCGAGCAGTACCGAGAGGACGACCGGAGTTCTGCGCATGCCCGGAGGGTAGGCCCGCCGTACGCGCGGCGCACGCGGCTGTGCTCCGTACGGCTCAGTGCTGCCGCGCCGCCTCCCGGTCGGCCGGGGGCAGCGGGGGCAACGGGAGCGGCAGCCCGGGCAGTCCGTCGATGCTGGTGGCGATGTGCTCCTTCTTCTCGAAGTACGCGCCGAGCGAGGCGTCGTCCTCGCGGGCGAAGCGCTTCGCGTGCAGCGGCCGGTCCTCGTCGTACGACATGAACGGCACCGCGTAGCCGCAGGTGTCCCGGATCAGTTCGGCGTGCACCACGATGACGGCGCGCAGCCCGTGGAGGGCCGGGTCCACGTCCGGGAAGTGGGCGAGCAGGGGGCCGAACCGCGGATCGTCCCGGAAGACCGGCTCGCCGCGGCCGTGCACCCGCACGATGTTCGGCGGCCCCTGGAAGGCGCACCACATCAGCGTGATCCGGCCGTTCTCCCGCAGGTGGGCGACGGTCTCCGCGTTGCTTCCGGCGAAGTCCAGGTAGGCCACGGTCCGTTCGTCGACGACGGCGAACGAACCGCTGACGCCCTTGGGCGAGAGGTTGACCGTGCCCTCGCCGTCCAGCGGCGCCGTCGCGGTGAAGAAGATGTGCTGTTCCTCGATGAAGGTTCTGAGCCGTCCGTCTATGCGCTCGTATGTTTTCCCCATGGTGGCCATTGTCCGCGCCGGGGCCGTCCGCCGCGGGGTTTTGCGGCTGGTGGGACGCCGGTGTGCGGGGCGTGGCCGGCGCACTCCAGCTTTGACAAAAAATACAGAGCTCTGCATAGTTATGCCCATCGGCGACCCCGTCGAAGAGCGCGGCGAAGCGTGACCTCGCCCGAGCCCCGGCAGTTACGTCACCGCCTCCCGGCCGCGCGCACGGGGAGGCGGTCGCACGCACCACCCACCACCTGTTCTTCCGAGGAGCACGCAGTGAGCAACGGCAACGGCACCAGCGATGTACGCCTCTGGGGCGCCCGCTTCGCCGACGGTCCGGCCGAGGCGCTGGCCAGGCTGTCCGCCTCCGTCCACTTCGACTGGCGGCTCGCGCCGTACGACATCGCCGGCTCCCGCGCCCACGCGCGCGTCCTGAACGCGGCGGGCCTGCTCACCGAGGACGAGCTGATCCGCATGCTCGACGGCCTCGACCGGCTCGAGGAGGACGTCGCCGACGGCTCCTTCACCGGCACCATCGCCGACGAGGACGTCCACACCGCCCTGGAGCGCGGGCTGCTGGAGCGCCTGGGCCCCGACCTCGGCGGCAAGCTGCGGGCCGGGCGCTCGCGCAACGACCAGATCGCCACGCTCTTCCGGATGTACCTGCGCGACCACGCCCGGATCATCGGCGGCCTGATCGCCGACCTCCAGGTCGCCCTGGTCAACCTCGCGGAGGCGCACGGGGACGTCGCCATGCCCGGCCGTACGCATCTCCAGCACGCCCAGCCGGTGCTCTTCGCGCACCACGTCCTCGCCCACGTCCAGGCGCTGTCCCGGGACGCCGAGCGGCTGCGCGAGTGGGACCGGCGGACCGCCGTCTCGCCGTACGGCTCCGGCGCCCTGGCCGGTTCGTCCCTCGGTCTGGACCCGGAGGCGGTCGCCGCCGACCTCGGCTTCGGGCGCGGCTCCGTCGGCAACTCCATCGACGGAACGGCCTCCCGCGACTTCGTCGCCGAGTTCGCCTTCATCACCGCGATGATCGGCGTGAATCTCTCCCGCATCGCCGAGGAGGTCATCATCTGGAACACGAAGGAGTTCTCCTTCGTCACCCTGGACGACGCCTTCTCCACCGGCTCCTCGATCATGCCGCAGAAGAAGAACCCGGACATCGCCGAGCTGGCGCGCGGCAAGTCCGGCCGCCTGATCGGCAACCTGACCGGCCTGATGGCCACGCTGAAGGCCCTCCCGCTCGCGTACAACCGCGACCTCCAGGAGGACAAGGAGCCGGTCTTCGACTCCTGCGACCAGCTGGAGGTCCTGCTGCCCGCCTTCACCGGAATGATGGCCACCCTCACCGTCAACCGCGCCCGCATGGAGGAACTGGCCCCGGCCGGTTTCTCGCTCGCCACCGACATCGCCGAATGGCTGGTCAAGCAGGGCGTGCCGTTCCGGGTCGCCCACGAGGTGGCCGGCGAGTGCGTCAAGGAGTGCGAGCGGCACGGCATCGAGCTCGACGAGCTGACCGACGAGCAGTTCGCCAAGATCTCCGAGCACCTCACCCCCGAGGTCCGCACGGTGCTGAACGTGCCCGGCGCGCTCGCCTCGCGCAACGGCCGCGGTGGGACGGCCCCGTCGGCCGTGGCCGTCCAGCTCGACGAGGTCAAGGCCGACCTCGTGATCCAGCAGGCCTGGGCCGTCGAGAAGCGCTGAGGCGCGCTCGGGGAGCGCCGGGGGCGTCACCGGAAGGCGGGGAGCGGCCGTACGCTCCCCGCCTTCCGGTTCGCGTGAGCTGGGTTACGTTGACGGGGGAGCGCACCCGATCGACGAGGAGCCCTGACGATGCCTTTCGCCCGGCTGGCCACAGCGACGACCCCGACCGCCCACATCGGGCTGGGCCTGGCCGCGGTCGGCAGGCCCGGCTACATCAACCTCCACCGCGACCGGGACCTGCCCGCCGACCGGAGCGTCGGGGCGATGCGCGCCCGCACCCACGAGCTGCTCGACGCCGCCTACGCGCAGGGCGTCCGCTATGTCGACGCCGCCCGCTCCTACGGCCGCTCGGAGGAGTTCCTGGCCGACTGGCTGCGGCTGCACCCCGAGGCCGGCGACCTCGTCATCGGCAGCAAGTGGGGCTATACGTACACGGCCGGCTGGAGCGTGGAGGCCGAGGACCACGAGGTGAAGGACCACGGCCTCACCACCTTCCTGCGCCAGCGGGCCGAGACCGACACACTGCTCGGCGACCGCCTCGACCTGTACCAGATCCATTCGGTGACCGCCGACAGCCCGGCCCTCACCGACAAGGAGCTGCACGCGCGGCTGGCCGCCCTCGCCGCGGAGGGGGTCAGCGTCGGCCTGTCCACCAGCGGGCCCGGCCAGGCCGAGGCGATCCGCGCCGCCCTCACCGTCACCGTCGACGGCGAACCCCTCTTCCGTACCGTCCAGGCCACCTACAACGCCCTGGAGACCTCCGCCGGGACCGCGCTCGCCGAGGCCCACGCCGCCGGGCTCACCGTGATCGTCAAGGAGGCCATGGCCAACGGACGGCTCGCCGGAACGCAGGCGCCCGCCGTGGTCCGGGAGATCGCCGCGGACGCGGGTCTCGGCAGTGACGCGGTGGCCCTGGCCTTCGTGCTGCACCAGCCCTGGGCCGGGGTGGTGCTCTCCGGCGCGGCCACCGTCGACCAGCTCGCCGGGAACCTGCACGCGCCCCTCGTCGACCTCGGCCCGGAGCGGCGCGCCCGGCTGGACGCGCTGGTGGAGGAGCCGGAGGCGTACTGGCGCCACCGCGCCGGACTGCGCTGGAACTGACGGCTGAACGAGACCCGCGGCGCCCATGTGAGACATCAATGTCTCACATGGGTTATGGTTGTCTCATGAGTCTTGATCGTGAGCAGGTGCTGCGCAGCGCCGCCGCTCTGCTGACCCGCAAGTCGACCGCCACCATGGACGAGGTCGCCAGAGCCGCAGGCATCGGCCGCGCCACCCTGCACCGGCACTTCGCCGGGCGCGACGCCCTGGTCAGGGCGCTCGAGGAGCTGGGCATCCGGGAGGTCGAAGCGGCCCTGGACGCCGCCGCGCTCGACGAGGGCCCGGCCGAGGACGCGCTGCGCCGCCTCGTCGCGGCCGTCGAGCCCAGCGCCGGGCTGCTCTCCTTCCTGGTCACCGAGAACCAGCTCTTCGAGGGCGACGCGGTCAACGAGGGCTGGAACCGCCTGGACGCCCGGGTCGCCGCCTTCTTCCGCAGCGGTCAGGAGCGCGGCGAATTCCGGATCGACCTCACCCCCGCCTGGCTGACCGAGGCGTTCTACGGCCTCGTCTCGTCCGGCGCCTGGGCCGTCCAGGCGGGCAGCGTCGCGAGCCAGGACTTCCAGTACATGATCACCGAGCTGATGCTCGGCGGAGCACGCCGGAGCGTGGAGAAATGAGCCTGACCGAACAGCGCGCCGGGACGACGGAGGAACTGCGCCCCGGACGGTGGATCGCGCTGGCCGTCCTCGTCCTGGCCGTGCTGCTCGTCGCGATCGACGCCACCGTCCTCGGACTGGCCACCCCCTTCCTCACCGAGGACCTCGAACCGACCGGCACCCAGCTGCTGTGGATCGGTGACGTCTACTCCTTCGTCATCGCCGGGCTGCTGGTCTCGATGGGCAGCCTCGGTGACCGCATCGGCCGCAAGAAGCTGTTGCTGAGCGGCGCGATCGCGTTCGGCGCGGTCTCCGCGCTCAACGCCTACGCGCACACCCCCGAGATGATGATCCTGGCGCGGGCGCTGCTCGGTGTCGCGGGCGCCACCCTGATGCCGTCCACGCTCGCCCTGATCCGCAACCTCTTCCACGACCCGCGCGAACGCAGCCTGGCCATCGGGATCTGGGGCGCGATGGCCTCGGCGGGCGCGGCCGTCGGACCCGTGGTCGGCGGTCTCCTGCTGGAGCACTTCTGGTGGGGCTCGGTCTTCCTGATCAACCTGCCGGTCATGGCGGTGCTCGTGGTCGTCGGCGCGAAGATGATCCCCGAGTCGAAGAACCCGGTCCCGGGCCCCTGGGACCTGATCAGCGTCGCGCTCTCCGTCATCGGCATGATCGGCATCGTCTACGCCGTCAAGGAACTGGCGGCGCACGGTCCGAGTACGGTGACGATCCTCGCCGGTGCCGCCGGCGTGGCCGCGCTCTGCTGGTTCGTACGCAGACAGCTCACGCTCCCCGCGCCGCTGCTGGACATGCGGCTCTTCCGCCACCGGGGTTTCTCGGGCGCGGTGGTGGCCGATCTGCTGACCATCCTGGGCCTGTCCGGGCTCGTCTTCTTCCTGTCCCAGTTCTTCCAGCTGGTGCAGGGACGCGGTCCGCTGGAGGCCGGGCTCGCCGAACTGCCCGCGGCGGTCGGTGCGGTGGCCGCCGGTCTGATCGCGGGCCGGGCGGCGCGCCGCTTCTCGGTCCGCTCGGTGGTCAGCGGTGGCCTCGCGGCGATCGGTCTGGCGCTCGCCGCCGTCACCGTGATCGACCAGCAGACCGCCTATCCGCTGATGGGCGCGGTGCTCCTCGTCGTCGGGGTGGGTGCGGGTTTCGCCTTCACCGTCACCTCCGACGTGATCCTCTCCAGCGTCCCGAAGGAACAGGCGGGCGCCGCGGGTGCCGTCTCGGAGACGGCGTACGAGCTCGGCGCGGCCCTCGGCATCGCCCTGCTCGGCTCCATCGTCACCGGCGTCTACCAGACCTTCGACACCCCGCGCGGCATCCCGGCGGCTCCCGCCGCCGCGGCCCACGAATCACTCGGCGGCGCGGTCGAGGCGTCCCACGGCCTGCCCGCCGGGCAGGCGGCCGACCTGGTCGCCGCGGCGCAGGACTCGTTCATCTCCGGCCTGCAACTGGCCGCGGGCGTCGGCGCGACGGTCCTCCTCGCGACCGCCGTGGCCGCCTGGTTCCTGCTGCGCGGCCAGAAGCTGGAAGACGGCGCCGGACAGCACTGACCCGGCACGGCGAAGGGCCCGCACCCCCTCGGGGTACGGGCCCTTCGCCGTGCCGTGCGGGCCGTCAGGCGGCCTTCGCCTTGGTGGCGTACATGTCGACGTACTCCTGACCGGACAGCCGCATCACCTCGGCCATCACGGAGTCGGTCACCGCCCGCAGCACATAGCGGTCGCGGTCCATGCCCTCGTACCGGGAGAACTCCATCGGCTCGCCGAAACGGACCGTCACCTTGCCCGGACGCGGCAGCCCCGCCCCGCCGGGCTGGAGCTTGTCCGTGCCGATCATCGCGAACGGCACCACCGGCGCCCCCGTCATCAGGGTCAGCCGGGCGATGCCCGTACGGCCCCGGTACAGCCGGCCGTCGGGGGAGCGGGTGCCCTCGGGGTAGATGGCGAACGCCTTGCCCTCCTCCAGCACCCGACGGCCCGTCATCAGCGCCGCGACCCCGCCGCGGCCGCCGTCCCGGTCCACCGGGATCATGCCGCAGCCGGTGAAGAACCAGGCCATCGCCCGGCCCTTGAGCCCCTTGCCCGTCACGTACTCGTCCTTGCCGATGTAGAACACCGGCCGGTCGCAGCAGATCGGCATGATCATCGAGTCGATGAACGTCAGATGGTTGCCCGCCAGGATCACCGGACCGTCCCCGGGGATGTTCTCCACGCCCTCCACCTGCGGGCGGAACATCAGGCGCAAGATCGGTCCGAGCACTGCCTTGATGAGTGCGTGTCGGGACAACGGTTCCTCCGGTGTAGCGGCCGGGCCGGCCGGGGCGCGGGATCATGACGGTCCATGCAGGTGAGGACGATACTCGCGGAAGCTCACTCTCCGCACACCGGGCTCACGGAGCGGATACCCGGCGTTGACACGAGTTCGCGCCATGTTCGCCCAGGTGCTGCCCCCGCGACGGCGACGCTGCCTACGCTCGGGCCCCGCCCGACAGGTGCCACACATCACACGCGAGGAGCATCCATGACTGAGCGCGCGCAGACGGGTCCCGGCCGCAGAACCATGCTGGGAGCGGGAGCCGCCGTACTGGGCACGGCCGCCCTCGGACTGAACGCCGGACCGGCCGCCGCCGACTCCGCGGCGAAGCCCGCGGCCCGGCCCGGAGGCCACGGCTTCCGCCTCGATCTGCCGGTCCCCACCGTCATCGGGCACCGGGGCACCAGCGGCTACCGCCCCGAGCACACCCTGGGCTCCTACCAGCTGGCCCTCGACATGGGCGCGCACGTCATCGAACAGGACCTGGTGCCGACCAGGGACGGCCACCTCGTCTGCCGCCACGAGAACGACATCACCGCCACCACCGACGTCGCCGACCACCCCGAGTTCGCCGGCCGCAGGACCACGAAGAAGGTCGACGGGGTCTCCCTCACCGGCTGGTTCACCGAGGACTTCACCCTCGCCGAGCTCAAGACGCTGCGGGCCAAGGAGCGCATCCCCGGCACCCGCCAGAAGAACACGCTCTACGACGGCCGCTGGGAGGTCCCCACCTTCGAGGAGGTGCTGCGCTGGGCCGACCGCGAGGGCCGCAGGCGCGGGAAGCCCGTCTGGCTGTACGTCGAGACCAAGCACCCCACCTACTTCCGCGGCCTCGGTCTCGGCCTCGAGGAGCCGCTCGCCAAGCTCCTGCGCCGCTACAACCGGCACCGCGAGCAGTCGCCGCTGATCCTCCAGTCCTTCGAGCCCGGCAGCATCCAGCGGCTCGCCCGGCTCGTCGGGACCCCGCGCGTCGTGCTGCTCTCCGGCGCGGGCGAACGCCCCTGGGACTTCGTCACCTCCGGCGACCCGCGCACCGTGGCGGACCTGGTGAAGCCCGAGGGGCTGAAGTGGATGGCCTCCTTCGCGCAGGGCATCGGCCCCACGCTGGACCTGGTCATCCCCAAGGACGCCGCCGGACGGCTCACCGCGCCGACCACCCTGGTGCGCGACGCGCACGCCCAGGGCCTGGTCCTGCACCCCTACACCATGCGCAACGAGAACACCTTCCTGCCCGCCGACTTCCGGCGCGGCACCGACCCCAACGCCTACGGCGACGCGTTCGGCGCGTTCAAGGCGTACTTCGCCACGGGGATCGACGGCATCTTCTCCGACAACCCGGACACCGCCCTGCTCGCCGCCGAGGACTTCACCACCGGGTGACACGGGCGTCAGCACCCGGCCGGGGCACGCCCCGGTCGGGTGATGCCCGCCCCGCACGGCAACCGACCGCCCGCCCGGGCGCGTCGGCCCGTGCATGACCCCTGCCGATGCCGTCCCCGCGGGCCCCGCGCCCGCCCCCGCGTCCGTCGTCCGCGCCCTGCTGCCCCTGGTGAGCGCCGAGGCCAGGGCCGAGGCCACCGCCTCGGCGACGGGCGCCGCGGTCGAACCCGCCGACCTCGAACAGGCCGTCTGGCTGCGGCTGCTGGAGCGGCTCGCCGGAGAGGGACCGCCGCCGGACCCGGCCGGCTGGGTGCGGAGCACCGTACGGGGCGAGGCCCGCCGGGCCCGCCGTACCGTCCGGCACGAACGGCCCTACCGGGACGACTCCGCCCCGGACCCCGGCGGCTGCCCCGAACGGCTCGCCCTCGGCGCCGCCGAACGCAGGGCGCTGCGCGCGGCGGTGGACCGGCTGCCAGGCCGCTGCGCCCGGCTCCTGGCCGCGTTGCTGGCGCCCAACGACCCCACCTACCGGGAAATCGCAGGAAAGTTGGGTATGTCACAGGGGAGTTTGGGTCCGATCCGTTCCCGCTGCCTTGGATGTCTGCGCAGAATGCTCGCGGCGGAGGTTGCGGCTCCTGAACTGCGGGGAAAGGGGCGTTAGACAACCGATGGATCAGGTGGGCGGAGGCATGCGCAGATGGGCATGAGCGTGATCATCTCGACGGCAACGGCACAGGACGCCGAAGAGATCCTGAAACTCCAGTACCTCTGCTTCCAGAGCGAGGCGGAGCTGTACGGGAACTACCGGATCGACCCGCTCGTCGAGAGCCTCGACTCGCTGCGCGCCGAGATCGCCACCGGCCTGGTCTTCGTGGCGCGCCTGGGCGACGACGTGGTCGGGACGGTCCGCGGGGCCGTCGGCGCGGACGGCGCGGGCGAGATCGCCCGGCTCGGCGTCCACCCCCGGCTCCAGGGCCACGGCCTCGGTGCCCGGCTGCTGCGGGCGGTGGAGAAGGGACTCGCCGACGAGCGGGAGACCACGCGTTTCCGGCTGCACACCGGCCACCGCAGCGAGGGCAACCTGCGGCTCTACCGCCGGGCCGGCTACGCCCCGGTGGGCAACGAGACCAGCCGCGACGGCGTGCTGATGATCCTGCTGGAGAAGGACGCCGGCCGGCCCGCGTACGTGGCCAGCGCCTGAGCCGTCACACCCGGCGGGCGCGGCGCAGCCAGATCATCCCGGTGACCGGCAGGATCACCGGGATGAACAGGTAGCCCATGCCGAACTCGGACCAGACGGTGGCGTCCGCGAACGCCGAGGGCTCCGCCATCGTCCAGGTCCCGACGACCAGCACGCCCAGCAGTTCCGCCGCGCAGCACACCAGCGCCGTCCGGCGGGCCTTCTCGCCGCCGCGCACCAGCGAGTACGTGATGAACCCGTACACGAGCGCGGCGACGGCCGAGAGGACGTAGGCCAGCGGCGCCCTGCCGAAGTCCAGGATCATCTGGACGATCGAGCGGGAGGCGGCCGCGACGGTGAACACCCCGTAGAACCAGACCAGTACCCGGCCGGGGCCGGTGCCGAGGTCGAAGGGCTGCTTCCCGGTGTCGTCGGTGGCCGGGGCGGCGGTGCGATCGGTGTCGGTCACGGTCAGTTTCCCCAGATGTCGTAGAGCCGTACCTCGAGGACGGCCAGCACGACCGCGCCCGCGGCCACCGTCACCGAGCCCCAGCGGGTCCGCTCGGTCAGCGACAGGAAACCGGCCGCGGGCACCGCGAGGAAGGACCCGATCAGATACGCGATGAAGATCGTCATGCCCTGCTCCGGCCGCTCGCCCCGGGACAGCTGCACGATGCCCACCACCAGCTGGGCCAGCGCCAGCAGGGAGACGACGGCCATCCCGATGAAGTGCCAGTCCTTGGTGGGCTGGTCCCGGTACGCGGCGAAGCCGCACCAGGCGGCGAGGGCGAGCGCGGACACGGCGACCGCGACCGTCAGGGCGACAAGCATGGAGTGAGGGTATTACGGACCAAACAACCCCCCGCGTGCGCCCCCGCCCGCCGGGCCCCGGCCCGGCCCCCGGCGCCGGTGCGCACCGTGGCCTTGACCACAGACCGGACGAGTCGACGGCCGCCCGAAGCGCCGGTCGCCGATGCCCCATACGGCATGTCTTCGCAGGTCACAGCCTTTCTGAGGGAGGATTGCGGCGGTGTCCCGGTCATCCCGGCCAAGCGTCCACGACTGTCCGCTATTCGGACAATAAGATCCGGCCGAGCATGACGTCTGTTTTACTTGGGCCCATGACCACGACGAGCGAACGCATCCTTGCGACCGAGGCGAACACGACGCCCGGTGCTCGTTGTATGTGTCGAATGCGCACCTTCTGAGGGCCCACGCCTGAGCCTCGCGCCCCGAAGCGAGCCCGAGCCCGAGCCGTCCGCACCCAGCGGAACGAGCCTGCCCCGACACCGCCGCCCGGTCCTCCCGCCGCGCCCGGCCGTGCCGGAGACCGTGCCCGGACGACCGAGCCCCACGTCCCAGCAGTCTCACCGGACGAATGCCCCGTGCCCGGCGGACACCGCGCCGCGCACTCGACAGTGACGGAAACCCTGTGATCACCACTTCGGGCCTCACGAAGGTCTACCAGTCGCGCGGCCGAGAGGTCACCGCCCTGGACGGCGTCGATCTGCACGTCCGCGAGGGCGAGGTGTACGGCGTCATCGGCCAGAGCGGCGCCGGTAAATCCTCCCTGATCCGCTGCGTCAACCTCCTGGAACGCCCCACCTCGGGCACCGTGACCGTGGACGGCCAGGACCTCACCGCACTCGCCGGACGCGGCCGCCGCGCGGGCCGGGAACTGCGCGAGGCCCGCAGCCGCATCGGCATGGTCTTCCAGCACTTCAACCTGCTGGCCTCCCGTACGGTCCAGGGCAACGTCGAACTCCCTCTGGAGATCCTCGGCGTCCCCGGCCGGGACCGCTCCCGCAAGGCCCTCGAACTCCTCGGCCTGGTCGGCCTCGCCGACAAGGCCAGGGCGTACCCCGGCCAGCTCTCCGGCGGCCAGAAGCAGCGCGTCGGCATCGCCCGCGCCCTCGCGGGCGACCCCAAGGTGCTGCTCTCCGACGAGGCGACCTCGGCCCTCGACCCCGAGACCACCCGTTCCATCCTCCAGCTGCTGCGCGACCTCGGTCAGCAGCTCGGCCTGACCGTCCTGCTCATCACGCACGAGATGGACGTCGTCAAGACCGTCTGCGACTCCGCCGCGCTGATGCGGAAGGGGCGCATCGTCGAGTCCGGCACCGTCCGTGAACTGCTCGCCACCCCCGGCTCCGCACTGGCCCAGGAACTGTTCCCCGTCGGCGGTGCGGGCTCCGGCCCCGAACACACCGTCGTCGACGTCACCTTCCACGGCGACGCGGCCGGACGGCCGGTGATCTCTCAGCTCTCCCGCACGTACAACATCGACATCTCGATCCTGGGCGCCGCGATGGACACCGTCGGCGGCCGCCAGGTCGGCCGGATGCGCATCGAGCTGCCCGGCCGCTTCGAGGAGAACGTCGTCCCGATCGGCTTCCTGCGCGAGCAGGGCCTCCAGGCGGACGTCGTTGAGAACACCGACGGCGCCGACCCCGCCGTCCCCGCACCGCTCAGCAAGGAGGTGGCGAAGTGACCTGGACCGACATGCAGCCGCTGCTCACCCAGGGAACCGTCGACACCCTCTACATGGTGCTGTGGGCCACCGTCGTCACCGTGCTCGTCGGGCTGCCGCTCGGGGTCCTGCTGGTCCTCACCGACAAGGGCGGGCTCCTCCAGAACACCCCGGTGAACAAGATCGTCGGCGTGATCGTGAACATCGGCCGCTCGCTGCCGTTCCTCATCCTGCTGATCGCCCTGATCCCCTTCACCACCTGGATCGTCGGCACCTTCATCGGCCCCACCGCGATGATCGTCCCGCTCTCCATCGGTGCTGTCCCGTTCTTCGCGCGGCTCGTCGAGACCGCCGTCCGCGAGGTCGACCACGGGCTCGTCGAGGCCGTCCAGTCGATGGGCGGCTCCATCCCGACGATCGTCCGCAAGGTCCTGCTGCCGCAGGCACTGCCCTCGCTCGTCTCCGCCGTCACCACCACCGTCATCGTCCTGATCGGCTACTCGGCGATGGCCGGAGCGGTGGGCGGCGAAGGGCTCGGCTCCAAGGCCGTCACCTACGGATACCTGCGCTTCGACAACCGCTTCATGCTCGTCACCGTCGCGCTGCTCATCGTCATCGTGACCGTGATCCAGCTGATCGGGGACGGCGTCGTACGCCTGCTCGCCCGCCGGGGCCGCAGCGTCTCCTGAGACCTCCCTCCGCTCACAAGCCCGCACTCCTTGTCCGGGCGCACCACCCTCACCACCAGAAAGAGGCACTTTTCGTGCGCAAGAACATCAAGATCGCCGCGGCTGCCGCCGCCACCGCCGCCATCGCCCTCGGCCTCACCGCCTGCGGCACCTCCTCGGACCCGGGCGCCAAGAACGACGGCGCCAAGGCCGACACCTCCAAGCCGCTCGTCGTCGCCGCGTCCCCGACGCCGCACGCCGACATCCTGGGCTTCGTCCAGAAGAACCTGGCGGAGAAGGCCGGGCTCAAGCTGGAGGTCAAGGAGTTCACGGACTACGTCCTGCCGAACACCGCCACCGAGACCGGCCAGGTCGACGCCAACTTCTTCCAGCACCAGCCGTACCTCGACGACTTCAACGCCAAGAAGAACACCCACCTCGTCTCCGTCGGCACCGTCCACCTCGAGCCCCTCGGCCTGTACTCCAACAAGGTCAAGGACCTGAAGGACATCAAGGCCGGCCAGACCATCGCCGTCCCCAACGACACCACCAACGAGGGCCGCGCCCTCCAGCTCCTCGCCGAGAACGGCCTCATCACCCTCAAGGACGGCGTCGGCTCCAGCGCCACTCTGAGCGACATCACCGACAAGAAGGGCCTGGAGTTCAAGGAGCTGGAGGCCGCCACCGTGCCCCGTGCCCTGAACGAGGTGGACGCCGCCGTCATCAACGGCAACTACGCCATCGAGGCCGACCTCAAGCCCGCCAAGGACGCCCTGGCCCTGGAGAAGGCCGACGGCAACCCGTACGCCAACATCGTCGTCGTGAAGAAGGGCAACGAGAAGGACGCCCGCGTCCAGAAGCTCGTGGAACTCCTGCACTCCGACGAGGTCAAGAAGTTCATCGAGGACACCTACCAGGGCTCGGTCGTCCCGGCCTTCGGTACCGCCGCCAAGTCCTGACCCCCGCACCGCACTTGCCCGACGAGCCCCGGCCGCCTCCAGGATGCGCAGCAGCAGGTGCGAGGCCCGGTCGAACGCGGCGT
>NZ_JBHJQP010000141.1:0-21616 GCF_042262625.1 Streptomyces sp. NPDC056347
GCCGGTGCGGCCGCGCCCGTTCCGTCCGCCGTGCGGATCAGTCCGCGGCCGGCACCGCCGCCGGTTCGGGGGCGGTACCGGCCGAGACCCGCTCGGCGGCCTTCTTGGCCCGGTTGCGCACGATCAGCATCGAGGTGATGCCGACCAGCACCGCGGCCACCAGGCCGAGGTACGAGAACCGCTTCAGCCAGGCTTCGGCGACCACTCCGACGGAGTAGACGACGGCCGTGGTGCCTCCCGCCCAGACGATGCCGCCGAGCACATTGGCGATGAGGAACCGCCAGTAGGGCATGTGCAGGACCCCGGCCAGCGGGCCCGCGAAGATCCTCAGCAGCGCGATGAACCGGCCGAAGAACACCGCCCACATGCCCCACTTGTCGAACGACCGCTCCGCCAGCGCGATCTGGGCCTCGCCGAAGTGCTTGGGGAACTTCCGGCCCAGCCGGGCGAGCAGCGGACGGCCGCCCTTGCGGCCGATGGCGTATCCGATCGAGTCACCGATGACGGCGCCCGCCGAGGCACAGGCCCCGAGGACATAGGGGTTGATCCCGTCGTGCCCGGCGGCCAGGAGCGCCGCGCTGACCAGGACGATCTCGCCCGGCAGCGGGATGCCGAGGCTCTCCAGTCCGATGACCCCGGCCACCAGGGCGTACACGCTGATCGCGGGGATGGTCTCCAGCCATTCCTGGATGTGCAACGCCCGTTCCTCCCGAAGCTGTTGTGGGTTGTCCGCCGGTCAACTCCTCGGCGCACGGCGGGCAGCCTACCTGGCGTTCAGGCCGCCGGAACAGCATGAAGGGGCCGCCGCGCGGCCCCGGGTCGGGCAGTGCGGCGGCCCCTGCGGGCACGGGCCGGGATCAGGAGTGGGGGCGCAGCGTCCAGACGACCGTCATCTCGCCGGTCACCGCCCCGTCCTCGCGCCGGATCTCGATGGCCACCGGGAACTCCGGCCGCTCGCCCGCGTCGAGTTCGGCGACGACCTCGGCCACCGGGCGTCCGAGGGTCGCGGTGGCGGTGACAACGCCCTTGGCCAGCTTCTTGTAGCCGATCTCCGCCTTCACGGCCAGCGGCACGGCGCGCGACATCTGGTCACCGAAAGCGGCGATCACGATCGCGCCGCTCGCCGACTCCGCCAGCGTGAACATCGCTCCGGCGTGCGGTCCGCCGATGTGGTTGTGGTAGTCGGCCTGGTCAGGCAGGCGGACCACCGCACGCTCGGCGGTCGTCTCCAGGAATTCGAGATTGAGGGTCCGGGCCATCGGGACCGTCGCCACGAGCATCTCGCCGACGGTCATCTGTGCTGCGCTCATGACCAGATGTTACTCATGAGTAGCAGCTCTTGGCCATCCTCGTGTCCCTCGAGCGACCGTTACTGATCGTTTCCTTCACGGTCCGCACACGGGGGCGGGCGTAGCAGACCGGCCACCGCACCTCTATCGTTACTCGCCATGTGGCCAGGACAGCAGCCGCCCGGGGGCGAGCAAAACCCGCAGGACCAGAATCAGAACCCGTACCAGCAGCCGGGGTACCAGCAGCCCAATCCCTATCAGCAGCCGGGGTACCAGCAGACGGGGCAGCCCGCACCGCAGCCGGGACAGCCGCAGCAGGGCCCTCCGCCCGGCTACCCGCCGAACCCGTACCAGCAGCCGACCGTGCCGCAGTACGCGGTGCCCGGCCCGCCCGGTGACGTGCGGCCCGGCGGCGGTGACAACAAGAAGAAGCACACCGTCGTCGCGATCGTCGCGGCCGCCGCTGTCGTCGTGGCCGCCGTGGTCACGGGTGTCGTCGTGATGAACAAGAACGACAAGGACAAGGACGTCGCCGACGGCAAGGAGTCCTCGGCGCCCGCCAAGCCGTCCGGCTCGGCCTCGTCCGGCGCGGCGAACCCGCGCGGCGACGAGGACGACCCCAAGCCGCTCATCGCGGGGTGGAAGGTCGTCACCAACCCCAAGTGGGGCACGCAGTTCGACGTGCCCGGCGACTGGGAGGTCGGCAGGCCCGGCGCGGCTTCGTACTTCGAGGACGAGAAGAAGGGCGACGGCTCGCCGCTGATCGGCTTCTCCGCACCGTCGTTCTACAAGTCGCGGTGGTGCGTGGACGACTCCGACAAGGACGGCACGGAGGAGACCATGAGCCTCGCCAGTGCCGGCACCCGGGGCGCCCAGGGCGCCACCGACGCGGCCAAGAACGCGCACAGCGAGGCCGGTACCTGGGTGTGGGCGGCCTACGCGCAGCACATGCCCGAGAGCACCATCAAGTTCACCGAGGCCAAGTCGTACACCACCAAGTCGGGGCTCACCGGCCAGGTGGTCACCGCGACCGCCCCGAACGTCAAGAAGAAGGAGAAGTGCAGCAGCGACGGCAAGTCCATCGCCTTCACCTTCAAGAACAAGGACAACGAGTTCGCCTCCTGGGTGCTGTACGGGGCCGACAACGTCAAGGACGAGTTCCCGGACGCCACGATCCAGCAGATCCTGAGCACGGTACGGCTGGTGGACGTCGTCAAGTCCGACTGACCGTTCCGCCGCCGGAAAAAACGGCTGGCAGGGCATGGGGTGCGGCAGGCATATTCCGTGGGTGACTGCCGCTTCCGCCCCCGTGTCCCGTCCGCCGCGCTCCGGGCGCAACTACCGTCTGCTGACCGCCGCCGCGATCATCACGGGCCTGGGCACCCATGGCGCGTTGATCGCGGCGGCGTTCGCCGTACTGAAGGCGGGCGGTGACGGCGGGGACGTCGGTCTGGTGGCCGCGGCCAGGACCGCGCCCCTGGTGCTCTTCCTGCTGATCGGCGGCGCGATCGCGGACCGGCTGCCGCGTCACCGCGTGATGGTCGCGGCGAACACCCTCAACTGCCTCTCGCAGGCCGCGTTCGCCTGGCTGGTGCTGGCCGGTGATCCGAAGCTGTGGCAGATGATGCTGCTCACCGCTTTGTGCGGCACGGGGCAGGCGTTCTTCAACCCGGCGGCCGAGGGCATGCTGATGTCCAGTGTCGACCGGGAGCAGGCGAGCCGGGCCTTCGCCCTGTTCCGGATGTCGATGCAGGGCGCCTCGATCGGCGGTGCCGCGCTCGGCGGCGCGATGATCGCTGCGATGGATCCGGGCTGGGTGCTGGCCGTGGACGCCGTGGCCTTCGCGCTGGCGGGTGCGCTGCGCGCGTTCCTGGACGTCAGCCACATCCCCCCGCGCGCCCCGGGCGGCGGGCTGCTCGCCGATCTGCGCGACGGCTGGCAGGAGTTCATCGGCCGCCCCTGGCTGTGGAGCATCGTGGCGCAGTTCTCGGTGGTCGTCGCCGCGGTGGGGGCCGCCGAGTCGGTGTACGGTCCGCTGGTCGCCCGGGACGAACTGGGCGGCGCCCGGCCCTGGGGGTTCGCGCTCGCCGCGTTCGGCGCCGGAACGCTGGGCGGCGCCCTGCTGATGACGCGCTGGAGGCCGCGGCGGCTGCTGCTGGCCGGGACGCTCTGCGTCTTCCCGCTGGCGCTCCCCTCGGCAGGACTCGCGGTGCCACTGCCGGTGGGCGTCCTGTGCGTGGTGATGTTCGTCAGCGGGGTGGCCATCGAGGTGTTCGGGGTCTCCTGGATGACGGCCATGCACCAGGAGATCCCGGAGGAGAAGCTCTCCCGGGTCTCCGCGTACGACTGGTTCGGTTCGGTGGCGATGATGCCGCTGGCCACCGCGGTCGCCGGACCGGTGGAGTCGCTGGTCGGGCGCAGTCAGGCGCTGTGGGGCTGCGCGGCGCTGATCGTGCTGGTCACCGGGGCGGTCCTGTTCGTGCCGGACGTACGCCGGCTGACCCGGGCCCCTCTCGGTGCCGAGGTGGCGAAGGGCCCGGAACCCGTGTCAGCCGATGCTGAAGGCGCCGTCGGGCGGCTCGGGTGAGGCGACCGCCTCTCCGTCCCCGACCGGCCGGGCCCCGCCGGCCAGCCGCGCCAGGGCGGCGCCGTACTCGACCCGGGCAGGAAAGGCGTCGGCGGCGCAGCGCCGGGTGAGGGTCGTGGTGTCGACGGGGCGTGCGGAGGCGACGAGCACCAGGTTGCCGAAGCGCCGGCCGCGCAGCACCGCCGGTTCGGCGATCAGCGCCAGTTCCTCGAAGACGGCCGCGAACGTCGCCAGTTGGGAGCGGAGGAAGCCGAAGGGCGCGCCGTCGGCCAGGTTGGCCGCGTAGACGCCGCCGTCCCGCAGTACCCGGCGGGCGGCCCGCGCGTACTCGACGGAGGTGAGGTGGGCGGGCACCCGCGAGCCGCCGAAGACGTCCGCGATCACCAGGTCCAGTGAGCCGGGCGGGGTCTTCTCCAGCAGCCCCCGGGCGTCCGTGCCGTGCACGGTGATCCCACTGTCGGCGGGGACCGGAAGGTGCTCGGTGACCAGGGCGAGGAGTCCCAGGTCGGCCTCCGCGACGTCCTGGCGGGAGCCGGGCCTGGTCGCCGCGGCGTAGCGGGGCAGGGTGAGCGCGCCGCCGCCGAGGTGGAGCACGTCCAGCGGCACACCCGGTGCCGCGGCGCAGTCCACGACATGGGCGAGCCGTCGCGCGTACTCGAACTCCAGGTGGTCCGGGGCGTCGAGGTCGACGTAGGACTGGGGAGCGCCGTCGACGGTGAGCAGCCAGGCCCGGTCCCGGTCCACGTCGGGGAGAAGTCTGGCAACGCCCTGGTCCACGTCCCGGATCACCGGTATCGAGTCGTTCACTCCCCCATTGTGGGGGACCCGGTCAGCCGCCGAGGACCGCGGCGACGGCGTCGGCGTGCGCCGCCGCCTGGGCGAGCCCGGCGCGGGCTGCCGCGGCGCGGTGGCCCGGGTCGAGCGGATTGCGGCCGAACGCCTTGCGCGCCGCGGCGTCCGGGGTGATGAGAGCGGTCCGGGCGCCCTGCTCGGCGAGCTCGGCGACCTGGGAGCGCGGCGAGGCGAGGGCCCGGCTGCCGGCGGCCGACGGGGCGATCACGACGACACGCCGGTACCCGGCGGCGAGCTGGGCGTTGGCCGTGGAGTGCACCCCGCCGTCGATCCAGGTCCGCCCCTCGAAACGGGCGACGGGCCATACGCCGGGGACCGCGCAGCTCGCGGTGACGGCGTCGGCGAGCGGCACCCCGTCGTCCTTGCCGAAGGTGTGGAGGTCGCCGGTCGTGACGTCCACGGCGGTGACGAGCAGCGGACGATCCGGCCACTGCGGCGACGGCAGCCGGCCCGCGATCACCTCCCGCCGCTCCTCGGCGGTGATGCCGGGCCGTGTGTCCTGCGCGAGCCTGCCCAGCTTCCGCCCGTACGCCTCGGGCGTACGGGCGGACAGGACCGCGCCGGTGTAGCGCAGCAGGGCACGCGCGCCCAGCTTGCCACCCCTCACGTCGTGCGGATCGGCGAGCTGGCGTGCGTAGAGTTCGGGAAGGCCGAGGAGACCGGAGGCCAGCTGCGCGCCGACCACCGCTCCGGCCGAGCTGCCGATGATCAGATCCGTCACGGAGAGGTCCGCGCCGGCCTCCGCCAGACCGTGCAGGACGCCCGTCTCCCAGGCCCCGCCGGTGACACCGCCGGAACCGAGTACCAGTGCTGTGTCCGTCATGCCGTCAGTCTCGCGCACGGCGCCGGGCCCGCCTCCAACGGGGTACGGGAGACGGGCCCTTGAGGCGCCGGCGCTCGGATCGGGGCCGCTCAGAGCACGGCGGTGACGGTGCCCGCGCCGACCGTGCGGCCGCCCTCGCGGATCGCGAAGCCGAGTCCGGTCTCCAGCGGGACGTCACGCCCCAGTTCGACGGTCAGGTCGACGGTGTCGCCGGGGCGCGCCACGGCGAGCTCCCCGAGGTCGATGTCGCCGACCACGTCCGCGGTACGGATGTAGAACTGCGGCCGGTAGCCGGTGGTGACCGGGGTGGTCCGGCCGCCCTCCCGCGCCGACAGGACGTACACCTGCGCGGTGAAACGGCGGCTCGGCGTCACGCTGCCGGGTGCCGCGACCACATCGCCGCGGCGGACCCGTCCGCGCTCCACCCCGCGCAGCAGCAGCGCCACGTTGTCGCCCGCCTGCGCGGACTCCATCGGCTTCCCGAAGGTCTCCAGGCCGGTGACGACCGTGTCGATGTCCCGGTCCGCCCCGAGGACCGACACCCTCTCGCCAGTGCGGACGGTGCCGCGCTCGACGGCCCCGGTGACGACGGTGCCCCGGCCGGTGATGGTCAGCACGTTCTCCACCGACAGCAGGAACGGCGCGTCGGTGTAGCGGACCGGCATCGGCACGTACGTGTCGACGGCGTCCAGCAGGGCCTCGATCGCCGAGGTCCAGCGTGGGTCGCCCTCCAGGGCCTTGAGGCCCGAGACCCGTACGACGGGCACGGAGTCGCCCCCGTAGCCGTGCGCGGAGAGCAGTTCGCGGACCTCCAGCTCGACCAGGTCGGTCAGCACCGCGTCGTCGCCGTCCTCGACGGCGTCCGCCTTGTTGAGCGCGACGACGATGTGGTCGACGCCCACCTGGCGGGCGAGCAGGACGTGCTCGGCGGTCTGCGGCATGATCCCGTCGAGCGCCGAGACGACGAGGATCGCCCCGTCGAGCTGGGCGGCGCCGGTGACCATGTTCTTGATGTAGTCGGCGTGGCCGGGCATGTCGACGTGCGCGTAGTGACGGGTGTCGGTCTCGTACTCGACGTGCGCGATGTTGATCGTGATGCCGCGCCGCGTCTCCTCCGGCGCCCGGTCGATCCGGTCGAACGGGACGAAGGTGCCGGTCCCGCGCTCGCTGAGGACCTTGGTGATGGCGGCGGTCAGGGTGGTCTTGCCGTGGTCGACGTGGCCCATGGTGCCGATGTTGAGGTGCGGCTTGGTGCGCACGTATGCCGTCTTGGACATGGTTCGTTCCTTGGTGTTCGAAGCTGAGAGAAGACCCCAGGGCCCTGCCGACCCTCCCCTTGCGGGGTCCGCCGGACTGTCGGGGGAGGGTCAGCTTCGGGCGCCGCCGAAGGGCGCTGCGGCAGCGGTGCACGCTGCCGCACCAGCTGCGATGACGAGGATCGCGGCAGCCTTCGGCGCGTCCGCGACTGCGGACGGCGCTGCGGGGAAGGCGTACCGGAACATGGCTCCGATGATGGCGGACGGGCCCGGCAGCGTCGAACGGTTTTCGCGCGCCTCCCCCTTGCCCCGGGGCGGTTCGGTCCCCGGTGGGCGCACGCCGGTTCCGCGCCACGATGTGCGCGGGGCGCGTCACGGCGGTCATTCACCGGCGTCGGATACTCTCCCCGCATGCTCGACCCCGCCGCCCGGCCCGCCACCGGCCTCGCCGTGCGCTGCACGAGGGCGCTGCTCTCACCCTGGTCCCGGTTCTCGCTGCTCGTGGCCGTGCTGCTGGGCGCGGCGGCGACAATGCTCCTGCTCGAACCCCAGCGGCTGCTCGCGGCCGACTGGCCCGCCCGGCTCAGCGGCAGCACCGGGGCGGTGCTCCTGTTCGGGGCCGCGTACGGGGTGTGCACCGTGGCGTTCGTTCCCCGGCCGGTGCTCAACATCGCCGCCGGGGCGCTCTTCGGTACGCAGGCCGGACTTGCCGCCGCGCTGGCGGGGACGGTGCTGGGCGCGGGCGTCTCGTTCGCCCTGGGAAGAGTGCTCGGGCAGGACGCGCTCCGCACCTTGCTGCGCGGGCGGTTCCTCAAGGCCGCGGACGGGCAGCTGAGCCGTCACGGCTTCCGTTCGATGCTGGCGCTGCGGCTCTTCCCCGGGGTGCCGTTCGCGGCGGCCAACTATTGCGCGGCGGTCTCCCGGATGGGCTACCCGGCGTTCCTGGGGGCCACCGGGCTCGGTTCGGTCCCCAACACCGCCGCGTACGTCGTCGCGGGCAGCGAGGCCACGTCGCCGACGTCCCCGGCCTTCCTGGCCGCGATGGGTTTCATCGTGCTGACGGGGATCGGGGGGGCGGTCGTCGTCTGGCGCAGGCGCCACCGGCTGACCGCCGAGTGAGCCGCCGCGCCCCGGCCCCCGCGCCTTCTGGACCGGCCCCTGCCGACGGGCGGCCGGGGGACGCGCGACCGCCGTTCATCTGGGGGCGGTACCCTGCCCGCGACCGACCGTAGATCTCCGGGCCCCTCGGGGGCCCTGTCCCCATTTGACCACTATGCGTACGCTGCCGACGGCTTTCGCCGTCGACCGATGCACGAACACCCCCGGGATGGCCAAAGCCCCATGAGCTGGTTCGAATCGTTCGTCCTGGGCCTCGTACAGGGACTGACCGAGTTCCTGCCGATCTCCTCCAGCGCGCACCTGCGGCTCACCGCAGCGTTCGCCGGCTGGCACGACCCGGGTGCGGCGTTCACCGCCATCACCCAGATCGGTACGGAGGCGGCGGTCCTCATCTACTTCCGCAAGGACATCGTCCGGATCGTCTCCGCCTGGTTCCGCTCGCTGGTCGACCGGTCGATGCGCGGCGACCACGACGCCCAGATGGGCTGGCTGGTCATCGTGGGCTCCATCCCGATCGGGGTGCTCGGCGTGACGCTCAAGGACCAGATCGAGGGGCCGTTCCGCGATCTGCGGCTGATCGCCACCACCCTGATCGTGATGGGCATCGTGCTGGGCATCGCCGACCGCCTCGCGGCCCGCGACGAGGTCGGCGGGAAGCACCGTGCGGGCAGAGAGCGCAAGACGCTCAGGGAACTCGGCGTGAAGGACGGCCTGATCTTCGGCGTCTGCCAGGCGATGGCCCTGATCCCCGGCGTGTCCCGCTCCGGAGCCACCATCAGCGGTGGCCTGCTGATGGGCTACACCCGCGAGGCGGCGGCCCGCTACTCCTTCCTGCTCGCGATCCCGGCGGTGCTCGCCTCGGGCGTCTTCGAGCTGAAGGACGCGGGCGAGGGACATGTCTCGTGGGGGCCGACGATCTTCGCCACGATCATCGCGTTCGGTGTCGGATATGCCGTAATTGCATGGTTCATGAAGTTCATTACCACCAAGAGCTTCATGCCGTTCGTGATCTACCGGGTGCTGCTCGGACTGGTGCTGTTCGCGCTGGTGGCGGCGGGCGTGCTGAGCCCGCACGCGGGCGAGTCGGCGGGCTGACGGCTCTCCCGTACGACAGGGAACTCTTCGACCCCGGGGTGCTCGGCGCCCCGGGGTCAGCGCTTGGTCCGGCGGTGGAAGAGGTATCCGCCCATGACCAGGCCGACGAGCAGGGTCACCGCCAGCACCGCCCAGAGCGGCAGGGTGACGGACGGGACCCAGAGCCGGATGGCGACCGAGCCGGTGTTCGCGGCGATGAACCAGACCGTGAGAGCGGCGAGCAGCGCGGC
This sequence comes from Streptomyces sp. NPDC056347, assembly GCF_042262625.1. Lineage (NCBI taxonomy): Bacteria > Bacillati > Actinomycetota > Actinomycetes > Kitasatosporales > Streptomycetaceae > Streptomyces > Streptomyces sp. NPDC056347. The sequence continues at coordinate 9,252 of NZ_JBHJQP010000141.1, forward strand.
CCCGATGGTGCGGATGCGTACGCTCCGCCCCCTGACGGTCAGGGTCGACGGCTCCTGCGGTCGGGACGTCTTCTGCGCCATGCCTCCAGTATCGAGCGGTTCGGGCGATCGGTCCTGGCGGGCCTCTTCCGGGCGGCGGCTCAGGGGGTGTCGCCCCGCCAGTCCCAGTGGTCCGGATCGCCGTCCCGGGGCCCGTACTCCGCCCTGCCTCCGGGGCCGAAGCGCCCGATCTCCGTGTTCAGCGCCGCCCCCTCGCGCAGCGCCCGGTCCGTCCATCCGGTCACGTCGAGCAGCAGGCCGTCGAGCGGGCCGCCCACCAACTCCCGGTAGACGTGGCCCGGTCGGGGCCCCGGGTCGGGGTCGTCGTGATCGGCGCCGTACACGCGCCGCTGCCGCATCAGCTCGTCCATGGGGGCAGGATCGCACCCGGCACTGACAGTCGCAGGGGGCTAGAACGGCCGCACCCGGGGCCATACTCCGCCGTCGGGCGCTCCGCAAGTCGACGCGGGTGGCGGTAGGCCCTGGATCTTCCGGGCAGATAGGGTCGAAAGTCCCTGCCGCACCGTGTCCGCGCCGACCAGCCTGGGACATGCACCGCCGGAACCTGGAGGGACACCATGACCAGCACCGACCGCCCCGTGATCGCCGCCGTCGACGGTTCGTCGCACAGCGCCGAAGCGCTCGACTGGGCCGCCCGTGAAGCCGCGCGCCGGGGGCTCGGACTCACGATCGTGCACGCCCTGGCACCCGACCGGCCGTCGGAGCGGGAGGACCGCCGTCGCGAGGCGGACGAGTTGCTCGCGCGGTCCGTGCGGCGGGTCGCCGAGGTCGCCCCGTCGCTGAGCCCGTCGACGCTGACACCGCTCGACTACCCCTCGGCGGCGCTCTCCGCGCTCAGCCACAACGCCTCGCTGATCGTCGTCGGCTCGCGCGGGCTCGGCGGCTTCCGGTCGCTGCTGCTCGGCTCCAACAGCCTGGCGGCCGCCTCGATGGCGGACTGCCCGGTCGTCGTGGTCCACAGCGGCCCGGACGGGGAGGACGAGCCGGAGCGGGCACCGGTACCTTCCGACATCGTCGCGGGGGTGGCCGCCGACGAGAGCAGTGAGGCGGTGCTGGAGTTCGCCTTCGAGACCGCCGCGGCCCGGCCCGGCGCGCGGCTGCGGATCGTCCACGGCTGGACGATGTTCTCCTCCATGATCTCCGGCGGTCCCGTCTTCGACCGGGATGCCGCGGCCGAGGCCGCCGCGCGGACCCTCTCGGAGCTCACCGCGGGCTGGCGCGAGAAGTACCCGCAGGTCGAGGTCGTACGGGAGCCGGTCAGCGGTTCCGCCTCACGCACCCTGGTCACGGCCTCGGCCACCGCGGCGCTCACCGTGATCGGGCGTCGCCGGGGCGGCGAGTCCCTCGGGCTCGGGCTCTCCCCCGTCGCCCAGACCACGCTGACGCACGCGCTCGGCCCGGTCGCCGTGGTGCCGTGCTGACCGCACCGCCCGGCCGTGCGTGCACGCCTCTTGGCCTCTTCGGCGGGCGGGCGGACACTGACCCGATGACGCAACGCGCGGATCTCGCCCGTCTGATGGACCGGATCGCCGTCGACGCCCTGCTCACGGGCTACGCGGTGGCGGTGGACGACGGCGCGTGGGCCGACTACCTGGCCCTGTTCACCCCGGACGGCCGCGCCGACTACCGCGGCGCGGGCGGCATCGAGGGGCCGGTGGGCGAGGTGGCGGGGTGGCTGGCGGAGACGATGCGCCTCTTCCCCGTACGCCAGCACCTGATCGTCAACCGGCGCATCGACGTCGAGGCCCCGGACGGGTACGGCGGCGAGCGGGCCGAGGCCCACGCCGACTATCTCAACCCGATGCGGCTGGAGAGCACCCCGGACGGTGCGGATGACGCGGTGGCACGGCCCACCGCGCCGAACTTCGTCTCCGGCGGGCGGTACGCGTTCACGCTGTCGCGCACGGCCGACGGCTGGCGCATCCGGACGGTGACCGTCCAGGAGAAGTGGCGCGGCCCCGGAGGATTCTTCGCCGGGGAGTGAGGAGACATCCTCGCCGACGGGCCCGGGGGCGGGGGAAGCGAACAGGAGGCGCCGCATGCGGATTCCGGCCGGTCGGGGCGGGCGGTGGGAGCGGCTGCCGCGCTCGGCCTGGCTGCGGGGCGGGGCGGCGCTCCTCGCCGGGGCACTGCCCGCGCTCACCTTCCCCGCTCCGGACCTGTGGTGGCTGGCCGGTGTCTGTCTGGTGCCGTTGCTGCTCCTCCTCCGGTCGGCGGGTACGGGGCGGCGGGCGGCGCTGGACGGCTGGCTCGGCGGCACCGGCTACATGTTCGCGGTGCATCACTGGCTGTTGCCGAGCCTCCATGTCTTCATCGTGCTCCTGGCGGCACTGCTCGGGCTGCTGTGGGCGCCGTGGGGGCTGCTGGTCCACCGGACCCTCGGCGGGCGGCCGACCGGTCCGGAGGCCGTCCGCGCGGTCGTCCTGGTGCCCTGCGGGTGGCTGATGATCGAGCTGGCCCGCTCCTGGGACGCGCTCGGCGGTCCGTGGGGACTGCTCGGTGCCTCCCAGTGGCAGGTGGGCCCCGCGCTCCGTGTGGCGTCGGTGGGAGGCGTGTGGCTGGTGAGCTGGGTGCTGGTGGCGGTGAACACGGCCGTCGCCCTGCTGTTCCTGGCTCCGGCCGCGCGTACGGCGGCCGCGGCATGCCTCGTGGCGTGCGGCCTGGCCGTGGGGGCGACGGCGGCATGGGCACCCCGCCCCGAGGAGTCGGGAGCGGCCAGGATCGCCGTCGTGCAGCCGGGGGTGTTCGACGGGCCACGTGGTCCGGAGCGGCGGCTGGCCGCCGGTGAGCGGCTGACGGGTGCGCTGGCCGGGCGCGATGTCGATCTGGTGGTGTGGGGCGAGAGCAGTGTGGGGGCGGATCTCGCGCGTTCGCCGGACATCGCCGGGCAGATCGCCGCGCTCGCGCGCCGGGTGGGCGCGGACGTGCTGGTCAACGAGGACGCCCGGCAGACCGATCGGTCCGGGCGGACGGGGATCTTCAAGACGGCGCTGCTGGTGGGGCCGGACGGGCCGACCGGGGACCGCTACGACAAGATGCGGCTGGTGCCGTTCGGCGAGTACGTCCCGGCCCGGTCGGTGCTCGGCTGGGTCACCTCCGTGGGCCGGGCGGCGGGCGAGGACCGGCTGCGCGGCACCCGTCAGGTCACGATGGAGGTGCCCGGGGCCGAGGGCGGTCGCGGGCTGCGGATCGGGCCGATGATCTGCTTCGAGTCCGCGTTCCCCGACATGAGCCGCCGGCTCGCCCGAAGCGGTGCGCAGTTGCTGGTGGCCCAGTCCTCGACCTCCACGTTCCAGCACAGCTGGGCGCCCTGGCAGCACGCCTCACTGGGGGCGTTGCGGGCCGCCGAGACCGGCCGCCCGATGGTGCATGCCACGCTCACCGGGGTCTCCGCGGCGTACGGCTCGTCGGGCGCCCGGGTCGGCGATCCGCTCGGTACGCGGGTCAGGGGTACCTCGGTGTACGACGTACCACTGGCCACGGGCACCACGCTCTACGTACGGCTGGGCGACTGGCCGCTCGGGGGTGCGGCGGCGGTGCTGGCCCTGTTCTGCGGGTACGAGGCGGCCCGCTCGTCCGGTGCCCGTGGGCGCGCGACGTCCGCCCGGCCAGTCAGGGACCGTTGACGGAGATGACGTGGCCCTGGGCATCGACGGTCAGCGCGACCCGCTCGACCTTGTTGGTCAGGGCGAGCACCAGCCAGACGACGCCCCAGAGGAAGCAGGTGAGCACCATCAGGAGGGCGTGCAGGACGTGGTTCAGCGGGGTTCCCCGGACCATGACGACCTGGGTCCCGGAGCGGGACTCCACCCGCCAGCCGGCGGCTATCCGCTGGTTGACCGCCCAGTCGAGGATCAGGACACGCTGTGCCTCGTCGGGCGGCCGGCCGTCGGCCGAGTAGTAGCCGGGCGGCGGCTGGAGCGCTCCCCAGCCCTTGGGTTCGCCGTGAGGTCGCACGAGGTCACCTCCACAGGCCGGTGGGCCGTCACCCCAGCCTGCATCCCGGCCGGAGCGGGCGCATCCGGAGGCCGGGCGGTGCCGCGGCGCCTCAGGCGAGGTCCAGATCGCGCAGGACCCGCTCGCAGAGTTCGTGGGTCGCCAGGGCGTCCCCGGCGTGCAGCACCGTCCCGGCGCGTACGGCGTCGAGGAAGGACAGGACGCACTGCTCGATGCCGCGCTGGCGGGCCACCGGCACCCAGTCACCGCGCCGTCGCACGGTCGGCGCCCCCTGGTGGTCGATGGTCTCGGCGAGGTTGACGACCTCCCGCTTGGCGTCCTGGCCGGAGACTTCGAGGCGTTCCTCGGTCGAGCCGCTGAGCCGGTTCATCGTTCCGATGGCGGTGAATCCGTCGCCGGACAGCTGGAGCACGACGTGGTGCATCAGGCCGTCGCGGACCTTCGCCCGGACAACGGTGTCCTCGACCGGTCCCGGTGCCAGGAAGCGGAGCGTGTCGACGACGTGGATGAAGTCGTCGAGCACCATGGTGCGCGGCTCCTCCGGCATGCCGACCCGGTTCTTCTGCATGAGGATCAGCTCGCGCGGGTGCTCGGCGCACTCCGCGTAGCCGGGGGCGAGTCTGCGGTTGAAGCCGACGGCCAGGCTGGTGCCGCGTTCCTCGGCCAGGGCCACCAGCCGCCGGGACCCGGCGAGTTCATAGGCCAGCGGCTTGTCCACGTAGGTGGCGACGCCCGCCTCGAGCAGCCGGGCCACGATCTGCGGGTGCGCGGTCGTCGGGGCGTGGACGAACGCGGCGTCCAGCCCCTGTGCGATCAGCGACTCCAGGTCGGTGTGGCACCGCGCGGCGGGGATCCGGTGCGCCTCGGCGACGGCGGCGAGCGTGGCGGGCGTACGCGTCTGCAGGTGCAGCTCGATGCCCGGCAGGCTGGTCAGCACCGGCAGGTACGCCTTGCGCGCGATGTCACCGAGCCCGATGCAACCGACCTTCACCAGGGTGCTCCCTCTCACTGTTCGGCGTCCGTCGGCGCCGGCTCCGCCTCGCGAGGGGCAGCATACGTGTGCCGGGGCGGCTGCCAGTCGGCGATCCCGTCGAAGGCGCGCAGGACGAGCGCGGGGCCCAGGCGGGAGGCGGCGGACATCAGCGCGTTGCGCGCCGCGACGGCGGGCGGGCTGGTCAGCCGCATGAGTCGTGCCGTCCGGGCGGACCTGCGGACGACGGCCGAGGTACGGGGCAGCCGGTCGGCGGTGTACGCGGCCGTGCCGGCGCCGAGGTCGCCGCCGGGCGGCAGCCGGTGGGCGAGCACGATCGCGTCCTCGACGGCCTGGTTGCCGCCCTGGCCGAGACTCGGCGCCATCGCGTGCGCACCGTCGCCGACCAGGACGGTGCGGCCCCGGTGGAAGGCGGGCAGCGGGTCGATCAGGTGGCGGACGTCGTTGCGCAGCACCTGGCCGGGATCGGCGGCGGCGATGACCGACGGGATCGGGTCGTGCCAGTCGCCGAACCGGCGCAGCAGTTCCGCCTTCTCGCCGTCCGGGGCGTGTCCGCGGGCCGGGGCGGCGGCGGCGCCGTACGCGTAGACCCGGCCGTCCCCGAGCGGCTGGGTGCCCCAGATCGCGCCGCGCCCCCAGGTCTCGTGCGGGGCGAAGGGCCGGCCGGGCGCGGGGACGACGATGCGCCAGGTGGTGAATCCGGCGTACGCCGGGCCGGGATGGTCCGGGAAGAGCACGCCGCGTACGGCCGAGTCGATGCCGTCGGCGCCGACGACGAGGTCCGCCTCGATGGTTCCGGCGTCCGTCCCGACCACGGCGGGCGCACCGTCCGCCGTCCCCGGGTCGAGCAGTCTCGCGGCGGTACCGGTCCGGACGGCGCCCTCGGGCAGCCGGGCCACCAGACGTTCGACCAGGACGGCGCGATGCAGCAGGACCAGCGGTCCGCCGAACCGCCGTGCCGCGGCCGCGCTGTCGGTACGGGCGAGCCAGCGTCCGCCGGGAACACGCATCCCTCCCTCGCCCTGCCAGGCGGCGAGCTCCCTGATCTCGTCGCCCATGCCGATGGTGTCCAGGGCGCGCTGGGCGTTGGGGGCGAGCGCGATCCCGGCACCCACCGGCTCCAGGGAGGCCGCCCGTTCCAGCACGGTGACCCGCCAGCCCCGGCGGTGCAGCGCCACCGCCGCGGTGAGGCCGCCGATTCCGCTGCCGATGACGACGGCACGGGGCTCGTCCATGACTCCTCCACGAATCATCGGGCCCGTGGCGCGGGGGACCCGACGCCTTGAACTACATCCGTAGTGACCACTTCACCGTACTACAGCCGTAGTTCCAGGGGTAGGTTGACCTCATGGCCACACGCACCACCGGCACTTCCCGTACTTCCCGGGCCGACGTCATCGCCGACGCCGCCCTCGGTCTGCTCGCCGAACGCGGAATGCGGGGGCTGACCCACCGCGCGGTCGACGAGCGCGCGGGACTCCCCCAGGGCTCGACGTCCAACTACGCGCGCACCCGGCAGTCCCTGCTGGAGGCGGCGGTACGACGGCTGGCGGAGCGCGAGGCGAGGGTGCTGACCCCCGGCGGACTGCCGGGCGGCGGACCCCGGGAGCTGGTCGCCGCGCTCGCGGCGGCACTCCACCGCTATCTGACCCACCACCGCGAACTGCTGGTCTGCCGCTACGAGCTCGCCCTGGAGGCGACCCGGCGGCCGGAGCTGCGGGAGTTCTTCGACGCGACGGGCCGCCAGTTCCGCGAACCGCTGCTGGCCGTGATGACGGCGGCCGGCTCGGCCGAGCCCGAGCGGCACACCCTGTCCCTGGTGGCCTGGTGCGAAGGGCTGATGTTCTCGTGCGCCGCGGGCTCGTTCCACCGCTCCGTCCCGGGCGAGGCGGAGCTGCGCGCCGGATTCACCGAACTGCTGAACGGAATGCTCGGGCCCGGATGGGCGCCTCGCTGACCGGGTGTCACCCGTGCGGAGCAATCCGGCCTGCCCCGCCCACCCGGGCCGCGTCCGCACCGCAGAGTTGATCAGGTGCAACGAACCCGAATCACCGTGAGCCTCCTGGTGGGCATGGCCGCCGCGACAATGTCCGGCTGTGTGTCCGTGGCGCCGGGCCCGGACGCCCCGCCCCTGCCGCATGCCAGCGGCCCCGCCCAGGAGTTGTCGCCGCAGATCGTGCTGCCACCGGTCCACGACACGTTGGAGGCCCTGCCGCTCCCCGAGCCGTCCACCCCACGCCCGTCGTCCGCCGCCTCGCACCGGGCCGCGACCGGCGCACCGCCCGGCACCCGCCGCCCCCACACCCCGTGGCAGCAGTGGCACCCCGCCACCACGCGCCCGCAACCCCGTCCGCACGCCGTGCCGCCCGCCGTGACCGTGCCGGTGCCCGTGCCGCGGCCGCCGGCCTCGGGCACGGGGATCTGCGCACTGGGCCGCGGCTACGGGCACTGGCCCGCGGGCAGCCCCCAGTCCAGGATCTGCGACGACACCTACGGGCACTGAGACCCTCCGCCCCCGGACACGGCGCGGCCCGTCCGGCGGGCCGCGCTCAGGGCTCGCGCAGCCGCAGCTCCAGCCGGGCGATCGCCGCGCGCACCCCCTGCGCGTATCCGTCGTCGGCCCGCCCGTCCGCGAGCACACCGGCGGCGGCGCGGGCCCGGTCCAGGTGGAACCGCGCCGCGTCGGGGTGCCGGAGTTTGAGGTAGTCCGCCACGAGGCTGAGGTGGAGCGAGGGGTAGAAGGCGCGAAGCGCGGGGGCGTCGGGGTGCGGGGCCGCCCGCTCGCCGCCCAGCCCGCCCGCCGCGGTCAACGCCCGCAGGTCCCAGGCCAGTTCGTCACCGGGATCGTCCTGGGCGTCGGCCATGTAGTGGGCCAGGGTGCACCGGCCCAGGGCGTCCCCCGCCTCGCCGATCTCCGACCAGAGAGCCCCGAAGCGGTTGCGGGCCTCCTCCCGGTCACCGCCGTGCAGCAGCATGACCGCCTGGCCGATCCTGGTCATGACGGCGTCCCTGGACGCCTCCCGCTGCTCCGCCACCGCGGCCTCCTCGCGCGCCGGTCCCCCGTTGCCTACCGGTCGACGCTAACGCCAGCGGCGGCCGATCCCGCTGAGGCTCGGGCGGGCGTCCCGGTCCGGACGCCACGGACCGGACCGGGAACCAGGCTCAGCCCAGGTCCGGGATGCGCCAGTCGATGGCGTCGTGGCCCTGTGCCGCCACCGCCTCGTTGATCTGCGTGAACGGGTGGGAGCCGAAGAACTTCTTGGCCGAGAGCGGCGAGGGGTGGGCACCCTTCACCACCACGTGGCGCTCCTCGTCGATCAGCGGGAGCTTCTTCTGGGCGTAGTTGCCCCAGAGCACGAAGACCGCCGGGTCGGGCCGCGAGGCGACGGCCCGGATCACGGCGTCGGTGAACTTCTCCCAGCCCTTGCCCTTGTGCGAGTTGGCCTCGCCCGCGCGGACCGTCAGAACGGCGTTGAGCAGGAGCACGCCCTGCTCGGCCCACGGCATCAGATAGCCGTTGTCCGGGACCGGCAGGCCCAGCTCCTCCTTCATCTCCTTGTAGATGTTCCGCAGCGAGGGCGGCGTCTTCACATCCGGCCGCACGGAGAAGCACAGCCCGTGCCCCTGCCCCTCGCCGTGGTACGGGTCCTGGCCGAGGACGAGGACCTTCACCTTGTCGTAGGGGGTGGCGTCCAGAGCGGCGAAGACCTGGTCGCGCGGCGGATAGACCGGCCCCTTGGCCCGCTCCTCCTCGACGAACTCGGTGAGCTCCTTGAAATAGGGCTTCTGCAGCTCGTCGCCGAGGACGCCGCGCCAGGACTCGGGCAGCAGGTCGGTGTCGGTCACTTCAACAACCTCCGGTAAGCAATCAGCTGTACGTCGGAGAACCTACCGGGGGCCACTGACAACGCGTCCCGCGGTCCGGGGTCACCGGCCGGCTACCAGCTGGTCTTGCGGTAGAACTCCCACATCTGCATGACCGTCTGCGGGTCCAGCGCGCGCTCGCCGCCGCCGATGTCCTCTCCCGAGGCGACGTACAGCTTGCCCTGCCACAGCGGCAGCATCCGCACGTCGTCGACGAGGATCTTCTGGGCCCGCTCGAACTGCTTGACGACCGCGCCGCGGTCGCCCTCCTTGCGGGTCTGCGGCAGCAGCTCCTTGGTGATCTCGTCCTTCAGGTACGGCATGCCCGTGACGCTCTGCTTGCCGACGAACGGGGCGATGAAGTTGTCCGGGTCCGGGAAGTCCGGGAACCAGCCACGGCCGAAGACGGGGTAATCACCCTTGGTGAAACCCTCCTGGAAGGCCTTCCAGGGCTTGCTCCTGAGCGTGATCCGGAACAGCCCGGAACTCTCCAGCTGGCGCTTCAGCTCGTCGAATTCGGGGGCGGTGGAGGAGCCGTAGCGGTCGGTGGTGAACCAGAGCGTCAGCTCGACCGGCTTGGTGATGCCCGCCTTGGACAGGATCTGCTTCGCCTTGACCGGGTCCGGGTCGCCGTACGTGTCGAAGAAGCTGGTGGTGTGCCCGGCGATGCCCTTGGGGACCATGGAGTACAGCGGTTCGGCCGTGCCCTGGTACACCTTCGCCACCAGGGCGTCGCGGTCGACGAGCTGGGCGACGGCCCGCCGTACGGCCACGTTCCCGCTCGCCGGGTCCTCGGGGTTGAAGACCAGGAAGCGGATGTCCGCGCCGACCGTCTCGACGATCTGCGGCTTCCCGTCCTTGGGCTGGTCCCGCTCCAGGCCGACGACCTCCTCGGCGGTGAGACCGCGGTAGATCGCGTCGATCTTCTTGTTCCGCAGCGCCGCGACCACCGGGGCGGATTCCTTGTAGTACCGGATGGTGACGGCGTCGTTCTTCCGGTTCGCGAATCCCTTGTAGTCCGGGTTCTTCACGAGTTCGGCGCGGCTGCCCGGCTTGTACGAGTCCAGGAGATACGGGCCGGAACCCGTGACCTTTCCGTCGTTGCGTATCTTGTGCCGCGAATAGTCACCGGGGGCCACCAGGGACATCGCGGGCGTGGCCAGAATGAACGGGAACGTGGCATCCGGCCGGGAGAGGTGGAAGACGACGATGTCGTCCCCCTTCGTCTCGACGCGGTCGAGAGAGCCGAGCATGCCGACCGGGCCGCTCTTGAAGCCGATCTCCGAGATCCGCTCGATGGAGTACTTCACCGCCGCGGCGTCGAGGACGTCCCCGTTGGAGAATTTCAGACCCTTGCGCATCTTGCACCGGTAGGAGGTGCTGGTCGTATCGGTGAACCTGCACCATTCCGCGGCATCGGGCTCGGGCCGGGTGCTTCCGGTCGGGAAACTCACCAGGGTCTGGAAGACATTCCGCATCAGCTCCCAGGAGTTGTCCCACGCCGCCGCCGGATCGAGGGTCGAGGGTTCACTGGTGGTGCCGACGACTATCTTCTGCTCGTCCTTCGAACCGCTGTCGGAAAGAAGTCCGCAGCCGGCCAGCAGAGAAAGGGAAGCAAGGACTGCAGCGGCCTGCAGACTGGCCCGGTAGAACACGTGCACGCTCCTCGATCAGCCATGGGTCGGCAGACGATACCGCAGTGCCCTGCCGGGTCAATCCGTAGGCCCGGCAGGGCACTTGAGCCAATCAGGGCCAAATCCGCTCAGGCCGTCTCAGCCCACGCCCGCGTTCAGGAAAATTCCGCCGTCGACCACCAGGGTCTGCCCAGTCATCCACTCCGACTGGCTGGATGTCAGGAACGCGGCGGTTCCGCCGATGTCCGCGGGAACTCCCAGCCGGCCCAGCGGATAAGCGGCCGCGGCCTCCGCCTCACGGCCTTCGTACAGCGCCTGCGCGAACTTGGTCTTCACCACCGCCGGGGCGATCGCATTGACCCGGACGACCGGCGCGAACTCGTGCGCCAGTTGCAGGGTCAGATTGATCATGGCGGCTTTACTCATGCCGTAGGCACTGATAAAGGGCGAGGCGGAAACACCGGCGACCGAGGCGATGTTGACGATCGCCCCGCCGTTCTCCTTCTGCCACGCCTTCCAGGTCAGCTGCGCGAAGCCGAGCGCCGAGACGACATTCATCTCGAAGACCTTGCGGACGACGTCGAGGTCGAGCTCCGCGATCGGCCCGAAGACCGGATTCGTTCCGGCGTTGTTGACAAGGAAGTCGACCCGGCCGAACGCCTCCATGGTGCGCTCGACGGCCTCGGTCCGGTGCGCCGCGTCGTGGGCCTTGCCCGCCACGCCGATCGCCCGGTCGACGCCGAGGCGCCGCACGGCCTCCTGGAGCGCTTCCTCGCCGCGGCCGGTGATGCACACCCGGTCGCCCCGGGCCACCAGCGCCTCGGCGATGCCGTAGCCGATGCCCCGGCTCGCGCCCGTGATGAGCGCGACCTTCCCGCTGTCCTGCACTGTCATGATGTCCCGGTCCTCCGGCCTCAGTTGAGCGGTCCGCCGGCGACGTACAGGACCTGGCCGGAGACGAAGCCCGCGTCGTCGCCCGTGAAGAAGGCGATGGCGTTGGCGATGTCCTCGGGGCGGCCCACGCGCTGCACCGGGATCTGGGTGGCGGCCGCGGCCTGGAAGTCCTCGAAGCCCATGCCGATCCGGGCGGCCGTCTGCGCGGTCATCTCGGTGACGATGAAGCCGGGGGCGACGGCGTTGGCGGTGATGCCGAACTTGCCGAGCTCCTTGGCGAGGGTCTTGGTGAAGCCCTGGAGACCCGCCTTGACCGCGGCGTAGTTGGCCTGCCCCCGGTTGCCGAGCGCCGAGGAGGAGGAGAGCGAGACGATCCGGCCGAACCCGGCGTCCACCATGTGCTTCTGGACGGCCTTGGCCATCAGGAACGCGCCCTTGAGGTGGACGTTCATCACGGTGTCCCAGTCGGACTCGCTCATCTTGAAGAGCAGGTTGTCGCGGAGCACTCCCGCGTTGTTGACCAGGATCGTCGGGGCGCCGAGCTCGGCGGCGACCCGCGCGACCGCGGCTTCCACCTGGGCGCTGTCGGAGACGTCGCAGCCGACCGCGAGAGCCCTGCCCCCGGCTGCGGTGATCGCGTCGACGGTGTCCTTGCAGGCCGCCTCGTCGAGGTCGAGTACGGCGACGGCGCGGCCCTCGGCCGCCAGGCGTACCGCGGTGGCGGCGCCGATGCCCCGGGCCCCTCCGGTCACTACGGCCACACGCTGCTCGGTGGTGGACATGCTTGGTTCTCCTCGCCCTTGGATCGCCGCCCAGCGGGTCCGGGGCGCCTCCCGCACCGGATCTCGTGTGCGCGGAACCTTCCCGATGTCTGAGCGACCGCTTAGTACCTTCAGCAGACGAGACGCTAGAAGCCCTGGCACCCGGTGTCAACGGCGCACGGCCGCAGCGGCGCATGTCACATC
>NZ_JBHJQP010000142.1:0-21589 GCF_042262625.1 Streptomyces sp. NPDC056347
CCCACGTTCCGCGCCCCGGAGCACGGCACCGCTTCCGGTCCCCCCTCGCTGTCGGTGCCCGCCAGTAGGGTGGGAGACATGGCAGACCCCTCCAGCTACCGCCCCAAGCCGGGTCAGATCCCCGACTCCCCGGGGGTCTACAGATTCCGCGACGAGCACCGCCGGGTGATCTACGTCGGCAAGGCCAAGAACCTCCGCCAGCGCCTGGCCAACTACTTCCAGGACCTGGCCTCCCTCCACCCGCGCACGCGCACCATGGTGACCACGGCCGCCTCCGTGGAGTGGACGGTCGTCTCCACGGAGGTCGAGGCACTCCAGCTGGAGTACTCCTGGATCAAGGAGTACGACCCCCGGTTCAACGTCAAGTACCGCGACGACAAGAGCTATCCGTACCTCGCGGTCACGCTCGACGAGGAGTTCCCGCGCGTCCAGGTCATGCGCGGGGCCAAGAAGAAGGGCGTGCGCTACTTCGGCCCGTACGGACACGCCTGGGCGATCCGCGAGACGGTCGACCTGATGCTGAGGGTCTTCCCGGTGCGCACGTGCTCCGCCGGGGTCTTCAAGAACGCCGCCCGGACGGGCCGCCCCTGCCTCCTCGGCTACATCGGCAAGTGCTCGGCCCCCTGCGTCGGCCGCGTCACCCCCGAGGAACACCGCGCCCTGGCCGAGGACTTCTGCGACTTCATGGCCGGCCGCACCGGCTCGTACATCCGCCGTCTGGAGAAGGACATGATGGCGGCCGCCGAGGAGATGGAGTACGAGCGGGCGGCCCGGCTCCGCGACGACGTGGAGGCCCTCAAGCGGGCCCTGGAGAAGAGCGCCGTCGTCCTCGCCGACGCCACCGACGCCGACCTGATCGCGCTCGCCGAGGACGAGCTGGAAGCCGCCGTCCAGATCTTCCACGTACGCGGCGGCCGGGTGCGCGGCCAGCGCGGCTGGGTCACCGACCGGGTCGAGAACGTCGGCACCCAGGGCCTGGTCGAGCACGCCCTGCAGCAGCTCTACGGGGAGGAGACCGGCGACGCCGTGCCCAAGGAGGTCCTCGTCCCGGCCCTGCCCGAGGACCCGGACGCGGTCTCCCAGTGGCTCGCGGACCGCCGCGGCTCCCAGGTCAGCCTGCGCGTCCCGCAGCGCGGCGACAAGAAGGACCTGATGGCGACGGTCCAGCGCAACGCCCAGCAGGCCCTGGTGCTGCACAAGACCAAGCGCGCCTCCGACCTGACCACCCGCTCCCGCGCCCTGGAGGAGATCGCCGAGGCACTCGGCCTCGACACCGCCCCGCTGCGCATCGAGTGCTACGACATCTCGCACCTCCAGGGCGACGACGTGGTCGCCTCCATGGTCGTCTTCGAGGACGGCCTGGCCCGCAAGAGCGAGTACCGCCGCTTCCAGATCAAGGGCTTCGAGGGGCAGGACGACGTCCGGTCGATGCACGAGGTGATCGGCCGCCGCTTCCGCAGGTACCTCCAGGACAAGGAGCGCGACGGGGAATGGGAGGAGACCCCCGCAGCGGCCGGGACTTCCGCACCGGCCGGGACCCCCGCACCGGCCGGGACCCCGGTGGACGCCGCTGACGTACCCGGCCCCGCCGCGGTGGGCACCGAGCCGCGCGAGGACGATGGACGCCCCAAGCGCTTCGCCTACCCGCCCCAGCTCGTCGTGGTCGACGGCGGGCAGCCCCAGGTGGCCGCGGCCCGGCGCGCTCTCGACGAGCTGGGCATCGACGACATCGCCGTCTGCGGCCTCGCCAAGCGCCTCGAAGAGGTCTGGCTGCCCGATGACGACGACCCCGTCGTCCTGCCCCGCTCCAGCGAGGGCCTCTATCTCCTCCAGCGCGTCCGTGACGAAGCCCACCGCTTCGCGATCACGTACCAGCGCGCCAAACGGGCCAAACGCATCCGTTCCAGCCCCCTGGACGCGATCTCCGGCCTCGGTGAAACCCGGAAACAGGCGTTGATCAAGCATTTCGGCTCCGTGAAGAAGCTGAAGCAGGCGACAATCGACGAGATCTGCGAGGTTCCGGGGATAGGCCGCAGGACGGCGGAATCAGTGGCCGTCGCCCTCGCCTCGACCGCCCCGGCCGCGCCCGCCGTGAACACGGCGACAGGAGAGATCATTGAAGAGGACGACGGGGGCACCACATCATGACCGAGCGTGAGCACGAGCACCGAGCCGCACGCGAGCAAGCAGTCGAGCACAACGGCACCGACCGAACAGACGGAGCACCACACGTGAGTACGGGCAGCACGATCGAGACCGGCGACGGGAATGCGGCCATTCCCGAGCTGGTGATCATCTCGGGGATGTCGGGCGCCGGCCGCAGCACCGCGGCCAAATGCCTGGAGGACCTCGGCTGGTTCGTCGTCGACAACCTGCCGCCCGCCCTGATCCCCACCATGGTCGAGCTCGGCGCCCGCTCGCAGGGCAACGTGGCACGGATCGCCGTCGTCGTCGACGTCCGGGGGCGCCGCTTCTTCGACAACCTCCGCGAGTCCCTCGCCGACCTGGAGGCCAAGCACGTAACCCGGCGCATCGTCTTCCTGGAGTCCTCCGACGACGCCCTGGTCCGCCGCTTCGAATCGGTCCGCCGCCCGCACCCCCTCCAGGGCGACGGCCGGATCGTCGACGGCATCGCCGCCGAGCGCGACCTGCTGCGCGAGCTGCGCGGCGACGCCGACCTGGTGATCGACACCTCCAGCCTCAACGTCCACGAGCTGCGCGCCAAGATGGACGCCCAGTTCGCCGGGGACCAGGAGCCGGAGCTGCGCGCCACGGTGATGTCCTTCGGCTTCAAGTACGGCCTTCCGGTCGACGCCGACCTGGTGGTCGACTGCCGCTTCCTGCCCAACCCGCACTGGGTCCCCGAGCTGCGCCCCTTCACTGGGCTCAACGAGGAGGTCTCCGCCTATGTCTTCGACCAGCCGGGCGCCAAGGAGTTCCTGAACCAGTACACCGAGCTGCTCCAGCTCATCGCCGCCGGATACCGGCGCGAGGGCAAGCGCTACGTGACGATCGCCGTCGGCTGCACGGGCGGCAAGCACCGCTCGGTCGCCATGTCCGAGAAGCTGGCCGCCCGGCTCGCGACCGAAGGCATCGAGACCGTCCTCGTCCACCGGGACATGGGGCGCGAGTGACCAGCCGCAATCTGCGCCTGCGGCGGCTGCGCCGGGCCACCTCCGCGCTCGCCGGCCGCAAGCGCGGCGCCCAGCCCAAGGTCGTCGCCCTCGGCGGCGGCCACGGGCTGTCCGCGTCGCTCACCTCGCTCCGCCGGATCACCGGTGACCTCACCGCCGTGGTCACCGTCGCCGACGACGGCGGCTCCAGCGGCCGCCTCCGCGAGGAGCTGGGTGTGCTGCCCCCCGGGGACCTGCGCAAGGCGCTGGCCGCCCTGTGCGGCGACGACGAGTGGGGCCAGACCTGGGCACAGGTCATCCAGCACCGCTTCCAGTCCCGGGGTGATCTCCACGAGCACGCGGTCGGCAATCTGCTGATCGTCGCCCTGTGGGAGCAGCTCGGCGATCACGTCCAGGCACTCGACCTGGTCGGCAAGCTGCTCGGCGCGCACGGCCGGGTGCTGCCGATGTCCGCCGTGCCGCTGGAGCTGCAGGCGCTGGTCCGCGGGCACGATCCGGCCCGCCCCGACGACGTGGACACCGTGTGCGGCCAGGCCACCGTGGCGCTCACCCCCGGTGAGGTGCAGTCCGTCCATGTCGTCCCGCACGACCCGCCCGCCGTCCCCGAGGCCGTGGCGGCGGTCCTGGACGCCGACTGGGTGGTGCTCGGTCCGGGGTCCTGGTTCTCCTCGGTGATCCCGCACCTGCTCGTCCCCGAACTGCTCGACGCGCTCATCGAGACCAAGGCCCGCAAGGTCCTCTCGCTCAACCTCGCTCCGCAACCGGGTGAAACTGATGGCTTCTCCCCGCAGCGTCATTTGGAGGTTTTGGGACGACACGCCCCTAAACTCGCCCTGGACGTGGTGCTGGCCGACGAAGCCGCCGTGCCCGACCGTGAGTCCCTCGCCGACGCCGCCAAGCGGCTCGGTGCCGCGGTCGAGCTGGCGCCGGTGGCCTCACCCGACGGCGTTCCGATTCATGATCCGGAGCTGTTGGCCGCCGCGTACGACCGTATTTTTCGGATGCATGGAAGGATCGGCCCATGGCGATGACGCAGGCGGTGAAGAGCGAAATCTCTCGGCTTCCTGTCACCAGGACCTGCTGCAGAAAAGCGGAGGTCTCGGCGATTCTTCGGTTCGCGGGTGGACTGCACCTGGTGAGCGGCCGGATCGTGATCGAGGCGGAGCTGGACACCTCGATGGCGGCACGCCGCCTCAAGCGGGACATCCTGGAGATCTTCGGGCACAGCTCCGAGCTGATCGTGATGGCTCCGGGCGGGCTGCGGCGCAGCTCCCGCTACGTCGTGCGCGTCGTGGCGGGCGGCGACCAGCTGGCCCGGCAGACCGGGCTGGTGGACGGCCGCGGCCGGCCCATCCGCGGGCTGCCCCCGCAGGTGGTGTCGGGGGCCACCTGCGACGCCGAGGCGGCCTGGCGCGGGGCGTTCCTGGCGCACGGCTCGCTCACCGAGCCGGGCCGTTCCTCCTCGCTGGAGGTGACCTGCCCCGGCCCGGAGGCGGCGCTCGCGCTGGTCGGCGCGGCCCGGCGGCTCTCCATCGCGGCCAAGGCCCGCGAGGTGCGCGGAGTGGACCGTGTCGTGGTCCGCGACGGGGACGCGATCGGCGCCCTGCTCACCCGGCTGGGCGCCCATGACTCGGTGCTGGCCTGGGAGGAGCGGCGGATGCGCCGCGAGGTCCGCGCCACGGCCAACCGCCTGGCCAACTTCGACGACGCCAACCTGCGCCGTTCGGCACGGGCCGCGGTCGCCGCCGGTGCCCGGGTGGGGCGCGCCCTGGAGATCCTCGGCGAGGAGGTGCCCGAGCACCTCGCGGCGGCCGGCCGTCTGCGCATGGAGCACAAGCAGGCCTCCCTGGAGGAACTGGGCGCGCTCGCCGACCCGCCGCTGACCAAGGACGCGGTCGCGGGCCGGATCCGCCGACTGCTGGCGATGGCCGACAAGCGGGCCCAGGACCTGGGTATCCCGGGCACCGAATCCACCCTCAGCGAGGAGCTCGCGGACGGCCTGGTGAGCTGATCCGAGGGGGCGGCGCGACCGGCCGTACGCCGGGCGCGCAGGGCCTCCGCAGAAGCTGACGCTGCGTAATGACCGCTGCGTGTGCGGCCGAACGACAAGGGGCCCGTACTCCTACCGAGGAGTACGGGCCTTCGTCGTTCCGACGGCCCCGCTCGATGTCACCCCGGGAGCCTCGGAGAGGTAGGGTCGGAGGCGGTCGGGGACATCTCATACAGTTCGCCGGGGTGTAAATCCCGCGTATTCAACGAGGAGATCGGTTCGTGACGATCCGCGTAGGCATCAACGGCTTCGGTCGCATCGGCCGCAACTACTTCCGCGCGTTGCTGGAGCAGGGTGCGGACATCGAGATCGTGGCTGTCAACGACCTGGGTGACACCGCGACCACCGCCCACCTGCTGAAGTACGACACGATCCTCGGCCGCCTCAAGGCAGAGGTCAGCCACACCGCCGACACCATCACCGTCGATGGTCACACGATCAAGGTCCTCTCCGAGCGCGACCCGGCCGACATCCCGTGGGGTGAGCTGGGAGTCGACATCGTCGTCGAGTCGACCGGCATCTTCACGAAGAAGGCCGACGCCGAGAAGCACCTGGCCGGCGGCGCCAAGAAGGTCCTCATCTCGGCCCCGGCCAAGGGCGAGGACATCACCATCGTCATGGGCGTCAACCAGGACCAGTACGACGCGGCCGCCCACCACGTCATCTCCAACGCCTCCTGCACGACCAACTGCGTCGCGCCGATGGCCAAGGTTCTCGACGAGAACTTCGGCATCGCCAAGGGCCTGATGACGACGGTCCACGCGTACACGAACGACCAGCGGATCCTGGACTTCCCGCACTCCGACCTGCGTCGCGCCCGGGCCGCGGCGGCCAACATCATCCCCACCACCACCGGTGCCGCCAAGGCCACCGCTCTGGTGCTCCCGCAGCTGAAGGGCAAGCTGGACGGCATCGCCATGCGCGTCCCGGTCCCGACCGGTTCGGCCACCGACCTGGTCGTCGAGCTGGAGCGCGAGGTCACCAGGGACGAGGTCAACGCCGCGTTCAAGAAGGCCTCGGAGGACGGCGACCTCAAGGGCATCCTGTTCTACACCGAGGACCCGATCGTGTCGTCGGACATCGTCAGCGACCCGGCGTCCTGCACCTTCGACTCGTCGCTGACCATGGTTCAGGACGGCACGTCGGTGAAGGTCCTCGGCTGGTACGACAATGAGTGGGGCTACTCCAACCGTCTCGTCGACCTGACCGTCTTCGTCGGCAGCCGGCTCTGACCGTCGAACCGGCAGGTACCTCGATGTGAGCACGGGGCTCGAACAGCGCAACGTCGCGCCGTTCGAGCCCCGTGGCATGCCCTCCCGCTCTCCAAGGAGTCCAGCAAGATGAAGACGATCGACGAACTGATCGCCGAAGGGGTCACCGGCAAGCGCGTGTTCGTGCGTGCCGACCTCAACGTGCCGCTGAGCGGCACCACCATCACCGACGACGGCCGCATCCGCGCCGTCGCACCGACCGTGAAGAAGCTGGTCGCGGCCGGTGCGCGCGTCGTCGTCGCCTCGCACCTGGGCCGCCCCAAGGGTGCCCCGGACCCGGCCTTCTCGCTGGCGCCCGCAGCCGCCCGGCTCGGTGAACTCATCGGTGCCGAGGTCGCGTTCGCGACCGACACGGTCGGCGATTCGGCCCGCGCCACGGTCGCCGCGCTGGGCGAAGGCCAGGTCGCCGTCCTGGAGAACCTGCGCTTCAACCCCGGCGAGACCGCCAAGGACGACGCCGAGCGCGGCGCGTTCGCCGACCGGCTCGCCGAACTCGCCGACCTGTACGTGGGCGACGGCTTCGGTGCGGTGCACCGCAAGCACGCCTCGGTCTTCGACCTCCCGGCCCGGCTGCCGCACGCCGCCGGTGACCTGATCGCCACCGAGGTCGGCGTCCTGAAGAAGCTCACCGAGAACGTCGAGCGCCCCTACGCCGTGGTGCTCGGCGGCTCCAAGGTCTCCGACAAGCTCGGTGTCATCGACCACCTGCTGGAGCGCGCCGACCGCATCCTGATCGGCGGCGGCATGGCGTACACCTTCCTCAAGGCCCAGGGCCACGAGGTCGGCAGTTCGCTCCTCCAGGAGGACCAGATCCCGGCGGTGCTGGAGTACCTCAAGCGCGCCGAGGACCGGGGCGTGGAGTTCGTGCTCCCCGTCGACGTCGTGGTCTCCGAGACGTTCCCGGACCTCAAGGCCAAGACCCCCACCGAGCACCGCACGGTGGCCGCCGACGCCATGCCGGCCGGTTTCATCGGCCTGGACAACGGCCCGGAGACCAACAAGCTGTACGCCTCGAAGCTCGCCGACGCCGCCACCGTCTTCTGGAACGGCCCCATGGGCGTCTTCGAGCACCCCGACTACGCCCAGGGCACCCGGGCCGTCGCCCAGGCCCTCGTCGACTCGCCTGGCTTCAGCGTGGTCGGCGGTGGCGACTCCGCCGCCGCCGTCCGCACCCTGGGCTTCGACGAGAACGCATTCGGACACATCTCGACCGGTGGCGGTGCCAGCCTCGAATACCTCGAGGGCAAGACGCTCCCCGGCCTCGCCGCACTGGAGGACTGACCTTTCATGACTGCTACTGCCCATGGCCGGACCCCGCTGATGGCGGGCAACTGGAAGATGAACCTCAACCACCTGGAGGCCATCGCCCACACCCAGAAGCTCGGCTTCGCGCTGACCGACAAGGACTACGACGCCGTCGAGGTCGCCGTCCTGGTGCCCTTCACCGACCTGCGTTCCGTGCAGACCCTGGTCGAGGGCGACAAGCTGAAGATCAAGTTCGGCGCCCAGGACATCTCGGCGCACGACTCCGGCGCGTACACCGGTGAGGTGTCCGGCCCGATGCTCGCCAAGCTCCGCTGTGCCTACGTCGCGGTCGGCCACAGCGAGCGCCGCCAGTACCACGGCGAGAGCGACGAGCTCTGCAACGCCAAGGTGAAGGCCGCGTTCAAGCACGGCCTGACCCCGATCCTCTGCGTCGGCGAGGGACTGGACGTCCGCAAGGCCGGTGACCAGGTCTCCTACACCCTCGCCCAGCTCGACGGCGGCCTGAAGGACGTACCGGCCGAGCAGGCCGCGTCCGTCGTGATCGCGTACGAGCCGGTCTGGGCCATCGGCACCGGCGAGGTCGCCACCCCCGAGGACGCCCAGGAGGTCTGCGGAGCGATCCGCGGCCGGCTGGCCGAGCTGTACTCGCAGGAGCTGGCCGACGGCGTCCGTATCCAGTACGGCGGCTCGGTGAAGTCCGGCAACGTCGCTGCGATCATGGCGCAGCCCGATGTGGACGGCGCGCTGGTCGGCGGTGCCGCACTGGACGCCGACGAGTTCGTCAAGATCGTCCGCTTCCGCGACCAGTGAGTATGCGGTAGCGCCGATCCGTCGTACCCTTGCGGGGGCCGTGGAGGGAGCAGCCTTCCGGCCCCCGCCGTTCGCACATGCAGTCCAGAGGAATTCCGGAAAGTAGGGACCAGCCGTGATTTTGGCGTTCGAGATCGCCCTGATCGTCTTCAGCCTGCTGCTGATGCTGCTGGTGCTGATGCACAAGGGCAAGGGCGGCGGCCTCTCCGACATGTTCGGTGGCGGCATGCAGTCGTCCGTCGGCGGTTCCTCGGTTGCCGAGCGGAACCTCGACCGGATCACTGTGGTTGTCGCTCTGGCCTGGTTCGCGTGCATCGTCGCGCTCGGTCTGCTGATCAAGCTGGACAGCTGACCCGCCGTAAGCGATTCCCGGTGATGGTGTAACTCCTTTCACTGGACGCGCGTTGGGCCTTACGTAGACTGGTGCACCTTCGAGCACCATCACGCAGGGAGTTACGACCGTGGCAAGTGGCAACGCGATCCGGGGAAGCCGGGTCGGAGCGGGGCCGATGGGGGAGGCCGAGCGCGGCGAGTCCGCGCCGCGCCTCCGCATCTCCTTCTGGTGCTCGAACGGGCACGAGACCCAGCCGAGCTTCGCCAGCGACGCGCAGGTACCGGAGACCTGGGACTGCCCGCGCTGCGGCTTCCCGGCCGGTCAGGACCGGGACAGCCCGCCGGACCCGCCGCGCACCGAGCCGTACAAGACGCACCTCGCGTACGTACGGGAGCGGCGCAGCGACGCCGACGGCGAGGCGATCCTCGCCGAGGCCCTGGCAAAACTCCGGGGCGAGATCTAGAAGTTCACCGGCCGGGCACCCCCAGGGTGCCCGGCCGGGCTGCTTCTGCCGTGCCGGGGGCCGCCCTCGCGTCGTCGGAGCCTTCGATCAATTAGGTTGGGAGGTGCAGCGGGGCAACTGCAGGCACGAGAAGAATTGGGCTGATATCCGGGATGAACACACCAAGCCGAACCAGGCTCGACCAGACGCCCGAGTGGACCGCACTGGGCAAGCACCGTGAGCAGCTCGGCGGCACCCATCTGCGGGAGCTCTTCGCGGACGATCCGGAGCGCGGCACCGGATACACCCTCCGGGTCGGCGATCTGTACGTCGACTACTCCAAGCACCTGGTCACCGACGAGACCCTGCGGCTGCTGCGCGCGCTCGCCGCGGCCACCGACGTGGCCGGGCTGCGGGACGCCATGTTCCGCGGCGAGAAGATCAACACCACCGAGGACCGCGCCGTCCTGCACACCGCGCTGCGTGCCCCGCGCGACGCCGTGATCGAGGTCGACGGCGAGAACGTGGTGCCCGGCGTGCACGCCGTGCTCGACCGGATGGCCGAGTTCTCCGGCCGGATCAGGTCGGGGGCGTGGACCGGCCACACCGGCAGGCCCATCCGCAACGTCGTCAACATCGGCATCGGCGGCTCCGACCTCGGCCCCGCCATGGCGTACGAGGCGCTGCGCTCCTTCACGGACCGCGAGCTGACCTTCCGCTTCGTGTCGAACGTCGACGGCGCCGACCTCCACGAGGCGGTGCGCGACCTCGACCCGGCCGAGACGCTCTTCGTCATCGCCTCGAAGACCTTCACCACGATCGAGACGATCACCAACGCCACCTCCGCCCGGAGCTGGCTGCTGACCGGCCTGCGCGCGGGCCAGGAAGCGGTCGCCAAGCACTTCGTGGCACTGTCCACCAACGCGGACAAGGTCGCGGAGTTCGGCATCGACACCTCCCACATGTTCGAGTTCTGGGACTGGGTCGGCGGCCGCTACTCCTACGACTCGGCGATCGGGCTCTCCCTGATGATCGCCATCGGCCCGGACCGCTTCCGCGAGATGCTCGACGGCTTCCACCTCGTCGACGAGCACTTCCGCACCGCGCCGCCCGAGGAGAACGTCCCGCTGCTGATGGGCCTGTTGGGTGTCTGGTACGGGGCGTTCTTCGACGCCCAGTCGCATGCCGTGCTGCCCTACAGCCACTATCTGTCCAAGTTCACCGCGTACTTGCAGCAGCTCGACATGGAGTCCAACGGCAAGTCCGTGGACCGGGACGGCAATCCGGTCGGCTGGCAGACCGGCCCGGTCGTCTGGGGCACCCCCGGCACCAACGGCCAGCACGCCTACTACCAGCTGATCCACCAGGGCACCAAGGTCATCCCGGCCGACTTCATCGGCTTCGCCGAACCGGTCGCCGACCTGCTGCCCGGCCTGGTCGCCCAGCACGACCTGCTGATGGCCAACTTCTTCGCCCAGACCCAGGCGCTGGCCTTCGGCAAGACGCCGCAGGAGGTGCGCGCCGAGGGCGTCGCCGAGGAGCTGGTGCCGCACAAGACCTTCCGCGGCAACCACCCGACGACGACGGTCCTCGCCGACCGGCTGACCCCGTCCGTCCTCGGCCAGCTGATCGCACTGTACGAGCACAAGGTCTTCGTCCAGGGTGCCGTCTGGAACATCGACTCCTTCGACCAGTGGGGCGTCGAGCTCGGCAAGGTCCTCGCCAAGAAGATCGAGCCGGTGCTCACGGGCGAGCAGGAGGGCGAGCGGCTGGACAGCTCGACCGCCGCGCTGGTCCGCGCCTACCGGGCCCGCCGGGGCCGCTGAGCCGATGACCACGGGGGAGGGGACGGTGCGGCTGCGGCCGCCGAAGAACACGCTGGACCCGAGGGCCGTGCGGTGGTGGCGGACCCAATGGCTGCTGCTGACCGCCGCCCCGGTGGCGGTACTGGCCGTGCTGGGCCTGCTCATCGAGCCCGCCCGGTTCTGGCTGCTGCTGCCCGCCGCGGTCCTCGCGGCGGGCGGCGCCTGCTGCACCGTCCTCCTCCCCGCCTGGTGGTACCGCACCCACCGCTGGGAGGTCACCGAGGAGGCGGTGTACGTCAGGACCGGCCTCCTGTGGCAGGAGTGGCGAATCGCCCCGATGTCCCGCATCCAGACCGTGGACACCGTGCGCGGACCGCTCGAGCAGCTCTACCGGCTCGCCACGGTCACCGTCACCACCGCCTCGGCCAAGGGCGCGGTCCGCATCGAGGGCCTCGACCACACGACGGCGGCCGAGCTCGCCGAACGGCTGACCCGGATCACCCAGGACACCCCCGGGGACGCCACATGAGCCCCGGGGCGGCGGAGCCCGGTACATCCGCCGCCTGGCACCGGCTGGACCGGCGCACCGTCGTCGCCAGCGCGCTGGTGACGGCCGGGGTGGCGGCCGGGGCCGCCGTGCCCACCGTCCTCGGCCTGTCCGGGCGCCTGGGCCCGGGAGCCGCCGTCGCCTGGGTCGTCGCCGGAGCCGTCCTGCTGATCGGCTCCGCCGCGACGGGCGACTACATACGCTGGCGCCGCACCCGCTACCGCGTCGGCCCGGACCGCGTCGAGCTCCACACCGGACTTTTCCTGGTCAAGAAGCGCTCCCTGGCCCGCGAACGCATCCGCAGCGTCGACCTCACCGCCCATCCGCTGCAACGGGTGCTCGGCCTGGTCACCGTCCGCATCGGCACCGGCGAGCACTCCGGCCACGACTCCACCCTGGAGCTCGACCCGGTCACCCGCCCCGAGGCCGAACGGCTCCGCCGCGCCCTGCTGGAGCGTACGGCCGCCGGCACCCCCGGCCCGCACCGCGAGGGCCTGCTCGCCGCCCTCGACCCGCGCTGGATCCGCTACGCACCCGTCTCGTTCGTCGCCCCCGCGCTCGGCGGCGCGGCGGCCGGCGCCGTGATGCAGGTCAGCGACTGGTTCGGGGCACAGAGCCAGGTGATCCACTGGATCGGCGACCGCTTCCGGGACACCTCGATCACCGTCATGATCCTCTCCCTCGCCCTGGCCGCGACGGCCGCCGGAGTGGTCGGCGCGCTCGGCCTGTGGGTCGAGATGTGGTGGAACTACCGGCTGGAGCGCGAGCCCGGCGGCACCCTGCTTGTCCGGCGTGGACTGCTGACCTCCCGGTCCGTCTCCATCGAGGAGCGCCGGCTGCGCGGCGTCGACCTGGTGGAGCCGCTCGGCGTGCGGGCGTTCGGCGGGGCCCGGGTCGACGCGATCACCACCGGGCTCGCCAAGGACGAGGAGGAGCGGCACGGCGACCACAACACCCTGCTGCCCCCGGCGCCCCGCCCGGTCGCGGACGCGGTCGCCGCCGACGTACTGCGCGAGGCGGTGTCCCCGACCGGTGCCGCGCTGACCGCGCACCCCAAGGCTGCGCTCGGCCGCAGGCTGCGTCGGGCGCTGTGGGCCGTCGGCCTCCCGGTGGCCGTGCTGGCGGTGCTGGGCGCGGTGCTGACGCCGGTGCTGCTGCGGGTCGCGCTCGGCCTCGCCGTCGTGGGGCTGCCCGTCGGGGTGCTACTGGCCCGGGACGCGTACCGGGGCCTGGGGCATGCCGTCAGCGGCGGCTACCTGGTGGTGCGCTCGGGCACGGTACGGCGCTCGACCGCCGCGCTGGAGCGGTCCGGGATCATCGGCTGGACGGTCCGCCGGTCGTACTTCCAGCGGCGGGCCGGGGTGCTGAGCGTCACCGCGACCACGGCCGCCGGATCGGGGGCGTACACGGCGTACGACACGGACGCGAGCGAGGGCCTCGACTTCGCCGCCCGCGCCGTCCCCGGCCTGCTGGAACCCTTCCTGGAGCGCGTCCCGCCCACCCCGTGACGCCCACGGGCCCGGCCGCTCCGAGGAGCGAACCGGGCCCGTGGCCGAGCGAACCGGCCGGCGGTCAGGGGGACGCGGGCGGATAGAGCGCGCGCGGCAGCCGGGAGGCCGCCGCCGCGTCCATCAGCCACAGCGTGCGGCTGCGCCCGTACGCGCCGGCCGCCGGGGCCTGGATCTCCCCGGCACCCGAGAGCGCGATCTCCGCGGCCTCCGCCTTGTCCTCGCCCGCCGCGAGCAGCCACACCTCACGGGCCGCCCGGATCGCGGGCAGGGTGAGCGAGATGCGGGTGGGCGGGGGCTTGGGGGCGCCGTGCACACCGACGACGGTGCGTTCGGTCTCCCGTACCGCGGGCAGCTCCGGGAAGAGCGACGCGACATGGGTGTCCGGGCCGACGCCCAGCATCAGCACGTCGAACGTCGGCACCGGGCCGTGGTCCTCGGGACCGGCCGCCGCGGCCAGTTCCTCGGCGTACGCGGCCGCCGCGGCGTCGGCGTCGCTGCCCCAGGGGCCGTTCGAGGCGGGCATCGCGTGCACCCGGGAGGCGTCCAGCGGCACGGAGTCCAGCAGGGCCTCGCGGGCCTGCGTGACATTGCGCTCCGGATCGCCCTCCGGCAGGAAGCGCTCGTCACCCCACCACAGCTCCAGCCGCGACCAGTCGACCGCGTCCCGGGCGGGCGCGGCGGCGAGCGCGGCCAGCAGGCCGTTGCCGTTGCGCCCGCCGGTGAGGACCACCGAGGCGTGGCCGCGGGCGGCCTGGGCGTCCACGATCCGGGTGATCAGCCGGGCCGCGGCCGCCTGGGCCATCAGCTCCTTGTCGCGGTGCACGACGAGCTGCGGGGCACTCACTTGGACGCCGCCTTCTTGGCCGGTGCCTTCTTCGCGGCGGCCGGGGCGGGAGCCGCCGCGGCCCCGGCCGGCTCGGGCTCCGGCCGGCCGCCGAGCTTGGCCACGCCGAACTTCACCGTCGCCGCGTAGGTGTTGTCCGGGTCGAGCCGGCGCAGCTCCTCGGCGAGCAGCTCCGCGGTGTCCCGCCGCTTGAGAGCCACCGCGCGGTCCGGCTGGCCCTGCATCGAGAGCGTCGCCAGCGAACCGTCCGGGCGGTCCAGGACGATGACGCCGTTCTTGGTCTCCATCCGTACGGCCGTCAGACCGGGACCGGCGGAGACGGTGCGCTCCACCGGCACCTTGAGACGGTCCGCGAGCCACATGGCGAGCAGCTCGCAGCTGGGGTTCTCCGACTCGCCCTCGACCGTCGCCGAGACGACCTCGACATGCTGCTGGTCGAGCGCGGCGGCCAGCATCGAACGCCACGGCGTGATGCGGGTCCAGGCCAGATCGGTGTCGCCCGGGTTGTACGTGTCGGCGCGGGCCGACAGCTCGCTGCCCGGGTCCTCCGCCGCGTACGCGTCGGTGATCCGGCGCTGGGCGAGCGCGCCCAGCGGGTCCTTCGCCGGGTCGGCGGGCGCGCCCTGCGGCCACCAGACCACGACCGGGGCGTCCGGCAGCAGCAGCGGCAGGACCACCGACTGGGCGTGGTTGACCAGCTCGCCGTGGAGACGCAGGACGACCGTCTCGCCGGTGCCCGCGTCGGAACCGACCCGCACCTCGGCGTCGAGCCGGGCGTCCCGGCGGCTGCGCGGCGAACGGCTGACCCGCTTGATCACCGCGATGATCCGCGAGGGGTGCTCGCGCGAGGCGTCACCGGCCGACTTGAGCGCGTCGTACGCGTTCTCCTCGTCGGTGACGACGACCAGGGTGAGCACCATGCCGATGGCCGGGGTGCCGATGGCCCGGCGGGCCGCGACCAGTGCCTGGTTGATCTTGCTGGAGGTGGTCTCCGTGAGATCGATCTTCATGGCCGGCGCCAGCTCCGTCCGTCTCGTGCGAGCATCTCGTCGGCCTCGGCCGGACCCCAGGTGCCCGCCGAGTACTGGGCGGGCTTGCCGTGCTTGTCCCAGTACTCCTCGATCGGGTCGAGGATGTTCCAGGAGAGTTCGACCTCCTGGTGCCGGGGGAAGAGGTTGGCGTCGCCGAGCAGCACATCGAGGATGAGCCGCTCGTAGGCCTCCGGGCTGGACTCCGTGAAGGACTCGCCGTACGCGAAGTCCATCGTGACGTCCCGCACCTCCATCGAGGTGCCGGGCACCTTGGAGCCGAACCGTACGGTCACGCCCTCGTCCGGCTGCACCCGGATGACCAGGGCGTTGCCGCCCAGCTCCTCGGTGGCACCGGATTCGAAGGGCAGGTACGGGGCCCGCTTGAAGACGACCGCGATCTCCGTGACCCGGCGGCCGAGCCGCTTTCCGGTACGGAGGTAGAACGGAACGTCCGCCCAGCGGCGGTTGTTGATCGTCAGCTTGATCGCGGCGTAGGTGTCGGTCTTCGACTTGGGGTCGATGCCGTCCTCTTCCAGGTAGCCGAGGACCTCCTCGCCGCCCTGCCAGGCGTGCGCGTACTGCGCGCGCACCGTGTGCTTGCCCAGGTCCTCCGGCAGCTCGACGGCCGTGAGCACCTTCAGCTTCTCGGCGACCAGGGCCTTCGGGTGGAAGGAGCCGGGCTCCTCCATCGCGGTCAGCGCCAGCAGCTGGAGCAGGTGGTTCTGGATGACGTCACGGGCGGCGCCGATGCCGTCGTAGTAGCCGGCCCGGCCGCCGATGCCGATGTCCTCGGCCATCGTGATCTGGACGTGGTCGACGTACGACCTGTTCCAGATCGGCTCGAACATCGTGTTGGCGAAGCGCAGCGCCAGGATGTTCTGGACCGTCTCCTTGCCCAGGTAGTGGTCGATGCGGAAGACCTCGTTGGGCGGGAACACGTCGTGCACGATCCGGTTGAGCTCCTGCGCGCTCTTCAGGTCGTGGCCGAAGGGCTTCTCGATGACGGCACGCCGCCAGGAGCCCTCCTTCTGGTCGGCGAGCCCGTGCTTCTTGAGCTGCTGGACGACCTTGGGGAAGAACTTCGGCGGCACGGACAGGTAGAAGGCGAAGTTGCCCCCCGTCCCCTGCGCCTTGTCCAGCTCCTGGATCGTGCTCTTCAGCTGCTCGAAGGCCTCGTCGTCGTCGAAGTTGCCCTGGACGAAGCGCATCCCCTGGATGAGCTGCTGCCAGACCTCCTCGCGGAACGGCGTACGGGCGTGCTGCTTGACGGCGTCGTGGACCTCCTGCGCGAAGTCCTCGTCCTGCCACTCGCGGCGGGCGAAACCGATCAGCGAGAAGCCCGGCGGCAGCAGGCCGCGGTTGGCCAGGTCGTACACGGCCGGCATCAGTTTCTTGCGGGACAGGTCGCCCGTGACGCCGAAGATCACCAGGCCCGACGGCCCCGCGATGCGCGGGAGCCGTCGGTCCTGGGGGTCACGAAGCGGATTGGCTCCGGGAACACCAGACAAGGGGGTCAGCCCTCCGAAGGAGCGAGGCGCTTGAGTTCCGCCTCGGTCGAGTTGAGCAGGTCGATCCAGGCCGCCTCGAACTTCTCGACGCCCTCGTCCTCCAGGAGCTGGACGACGTCGTCGTACGAGATGCCGAGCTCCGCCACCGCGTCGAGCTCGGCGCGGGACTGCGCGTAGCCGCCGGTGATGGTGTCGCCGGTGACCTGACCGTGGTCGGCGGTGGCCTCCAGGGTGGCCTCGGGCATGGTGTTGACCGTGCCGGGGGCGACCAGGTCGACCACGTACAGGGTGTCCTTGTACGCGGGGTCCTTGACGCCGGTCGAGGCCCACAGCGGGCGCTGCTTGTTGGCGTGCGCCTTGTCGAGCGCGGCCCAGCGGTCCGAGGAGAAGACCTCCTCGTACGCCTGGTAGGCGAGCCGGGCGTTGGCGAGGGCCGCCTTGCCCTTGAGGGCCTTGGCCCCGTCGGTGCCGACGGCGTCGAGCCGCTTGTCGATCTCGGTGTCCACCCGGGACACGAAGAAGGAGGCCACCGAGTGGATCCGGGACAGGTCCAGGCCCGCGGCCTTCGCCTTCTCCAGGCCGGCCAGGTAGGCGTCCATGACCTCGCGGTAGCGCTCCAGCGAGAAGATCAGCGTGACGTTGACGCTGATGCCCCTGCCGATGACCTCGGTGATCGCCGGGAGACCGGCCTTGGTCGCCGGGATCTTGATGAGCGTGTTGGGCCGGTCCACCAGCCAGGCCAGCTGCTTGGCCTCGGCGACGGTGGCGGCGGTGTTGTGGGCCAGCCGCGGGTCGACCTCGATGGAGACCCGGCCGTCCTGGCCGTCGGTGGCGTCGAAGACGGGGCGCAGGATGTCGGCCGCGTCCCGCACGTCCGACGTGGTGATCATGCGGATCGCCTCGTCGACGGTGACCTTGCGGGTGGCGAGGTCGGTGAGCTGCTGCTCGTACCCGTCGCCCGAGGAGATCGCCTTCTGGAAGATCGACGGGTTGGTGGTGACGCCCACGACGTGCTGCTGGTCGATCAGCTCGGCGAGGTTGCCGGAGGTGATCCGCTTGCGCGACAGGTCATCGAGCCAGATCGCCACGCCCTCGTCGGAGAGGCGCTTGAGTGCGTCTGTCATGAGAAATGCATCTCCTACTAGTCGTATAACGGCGTCAGCGCGTGGCTGCCGCGAGAGATTCCCGCGCCGCGGCGGCGACGTGCTCGCCCGTGAAGCCGAACTCGCGGAAGAGGACCTTGGCGTCGGCCGACGCGCCGAAGTGCTCCAGCGAGACGATCCGGCCCGCGTCACCGACATAGCGGTACCAGGTCAGGCCGATGCCCGCCTCCACCGCCACGCGCGCCTTCACCGAGGGCGGCAGCACGCTGTCCTTGTACGCCTGGTCCTGCTCCTCGAACCACTCGACCGACGGCATCGAGACCACCCGGGTCGGGATGCCGGCCGCCTGGAGCTCCTCGCGCGCCTCGACAGCGAGCTGCACCTCGGAGCCCGTACCGATCAGCAGGACCTGCGGCGCCGCGCTCTGCCCGTCGGGCCGTTCGGCATCGAAGAGCACGTAACCGCCCTTGGCCGCGTCCTCGTTCGCCGGGTACGTCGGCACGCCCTGGCGGGTCAGCGCCAGACCGTGCGGGGCGCCCTTGCCGAACACCTTGGTGTAGCGGCGCAGGATCTCCCGCCACGCGATGGTGGTCTCGTTGGCGTCGGCCGGACGGACGATGTTCAGGCCCGGGATGGCGCGCAGCGCGGCCAGGTGCTCGACCGGCTGGTGGGTCGGGCCGTCCTCGCCGAGACCGATCGAGTCGTGCGTCCACACGTACGTCACCGGCAGGTGCATCAGCGCGGACAGCCGCACCGCGTTGCGCATGTAGTCGGAGAACACCAGGAAGGTGCCGCCGTAGATACGGGTGTTGCCGTGCAGCGCGATGCCGTTCATGGCCGCGGCCATGGCGTGCTCGCGGATGCCGAAGTGGATCGTGCGGCCGTACGGGTCCGCGCCCGGCAGCGGGTTGCCCGCCGGGAGGAACGACGACGTCTTGTCGATCGTGGTGTTGTTCGAGCCCGCGAGGTCGGCGGAGCCGCCCCACAGCTCGGGGATGATCCCGCCGAGCGCCTGGAGCACCTTGCCGGAGGCGGCCCGGGTGGCGACGCCCTTGCCCGGCTCGAAGATCGGCAGCCGGTCCTCCCAGCCCGCGGGCAGCTCACCGGCGGAGATCCGGTCGAATTCGGCGGCGCGCCCGGGGTTGGCGGTGCGCCAGGCGGCGAAGCCCTTCTCCCACTCGGTCCGCGCCTCGCGGCCGCGGTCCAGCGCCTCACGGGTGTGGGCGATGACCTCGTCGGCGACCTCGAAGGTCTTCTCCGGGTCGAAGCCGAGGACCCGCTTGGTGGCGGCGACCTCCTCGTCGCCCAGCGCCGAGCCGTGCGCGGCCTCGGTGTTCTGGGCGCTCGGGGCGGGCCAGGCGATGATCGAGCGGGCCGCGATGAACGACGGACGCTCCGTCTCGGCCTTGGCCGCCTGGAGCGCCGCGTACAGACCCGCCGGGTCCAGGTCGCCGCTGGGCAGCTGCTCCACGCGCTGGACGTGCCAGCCGTAGGCCTCGTACCGCTTGAGGGTGTCCTCGGAGACCGCGGTCTCGGTGTCGCCCTCGATGGAGATGTGGTTGTCGTCCCAGAGCAGCACCAGGTTGCCGAGCTTCTGGTGCCCGGCGAGCGAGGACGCCTCGGCGGAGATGCCCTCCTGGAGGCAGCCGTCACCGGCGACGACCCAGATCATGTGGTCGAAGGGGGAGGTGCCGGGCGCGGCGTCCGGGTCGAACAGACCGCGCTCGTAACGGGAGGCCATCGCCATGCCCACCGCGTTGGCGACACCCTGGCCCAGCGGGCCGGTGGTCGTCTCGACGCCGGTGGTGTGGCCGTACTCGGGGTGGCCCGGGGTCTTCGAACCCCAGGTACGGAAGGCCTTGAGGTCGTCCAGCTCCAGGCCGTACCCGGCGAGGTAGAGCTGGATGTACAGGGTCAGGCTGCTGTGGCCCGCCGAGAGCACGAACCGGTCCCGTCCGGCCCAGTCGGCGTCGGCGGGGTCGTGACGCATCACCTTCTGGAAGAGGGTGTACGCGGCGGGAGCGAGGCTCATGGCCGTACCGGGGTGACCGTTCCCGACCTTCTGTACGGCGTCCGCGGCGAGGACACGCACGGTGTCCACGGCCCGCTGGTCCAATTCGGTCCACTGGAGATCTGTGGTGATCGGCTTGGTGCTCACCCTGAGTCAGGGCTCCTCTCCACTGTCGTAAACCGGTGACTGAGACCGCACCGGGCGTCGTCGAGCCTACCCTCGTCGGAACAAGCATTTTCCGCTGCTTTCCAGGGTGCGGGCGGCCTGCCGAGTTCGCCTCCCGGATGAGCACGGGCCGTCACTTTCGAGCCCTCGCGGCGGGTCGCGCGGCCCGCGTCGGGGCGCCGCCCCAACACGACCCACCCCCGCGAAGAACGGCGTGTCCCCAACGTCTACAGTGGTCTGGTTCGCGCAAGTCTTTACTGGGCTCTCACGCCCGGAGCTTGCTGGATTTCTCTGTCAGGGGTGTGCGTGACGGCCGTCGAGTCCCGACCCGCAGGGGTCGCCTTGACTCCCAGCCCAGGGGGCCATCGCCCGTTCGGGGCCCGTGTCAAGGCTTTCGTGGCGCTGACCAAGCCGCGGATCATCGAGCTGCTGCTGATCACCACGGTCCCGGTGATGTTCCTCGCCGCCCAGGGCGTGCCCGACCTCTGGCTCGTTCTCGCCACCACCCTCGGCGGATACCTCTCGGCCGGCGGCGCCAACGCGCTGAACATGTACATCGACCGCGACATCGACGCGCTGATGGACCGCACCTCGCAGCGCCCGCTGGTCACCGGCGTGGTCAGCCCGCGCGAGTGCCTGGCCTTCGGCATCTCCCTCGCGGTGATCTCCACGGCCTGGTTCGGCGTGCTGGTCAACTGGCTGTCGGCCTGGCTGTCGCTCGGCGCGCTGCTCTTCTACGTCGTGGTGTACACGATGCTGCTGAAGCGCCGGACCGCGCAGAACATCGTCTGGGGCGGTATCGCGGGCTGCATGCCGGTCCTCATCGGCTGGTCCGCGGTGACGAACTCGATGTCCTGGGCCGCGGTCATCCTCTTCGCCGTCATCTTCTTCTGGACGCCGCCGCACTACTGGCCGCTGTCCATGAAGGTGAAGGAGGACTACGCCCGGGTCGGCGTCCCGATGCTGCCGGTGATCGCCTCCAACAAGGTGGTGGCCCGCCAGATCGTCATCTACAGCTGGGTGATGGTGGCCGTGTCGCTGCTTCTCACTCCGCTGGGCTACACCGGGTGGTTCTACACCGCGGTGGCGCTGGCGACCGGCGGCTTCTGGCTCTGGGAGGCACACGGCCTGCAGAACCGTGCCAAGGCCGGGGTGAGCGGGGCCAAGCTCAAGGAGATGCGGCTGTTCCACTGGTCCATCACCTATGTCTCGCTGCTCTTCGTCGCCGTGGCGGTCGACCCCTTCCTGAGGTAGTCCGCTCCTCGATCCCTGCCGATGGGCGGGGTACGTGGCCCAGCCCACGTACCCCGCCCATCGCGCGTTCCGCTACCCGTCGGTAGCATCCTGAGCATGGCTGAGACGGCGAAGACCCAGGTGGAGAGCGGCAAGCAGGCGGCCCGCGCGGAGCGCAGGGCGGCGAAGCTCGCCAAGGAGATCGGCGCCTTCGCCAAGGCGCACGGCGGAGCGGAGGGGCAGCTCGCCTACATCGGGCAGATGGGCACCCGCATCGTGCTCGTGGGCGAGGACGGCGGCTGGGGCGATCTGGTCGCCCCGTCGTACGCGATTGCCGAGAGCGCCACGGAGAAGGCCGGCATCACCATGCACGAGTCCTTCGACGGCGAGTTCGCGGCGAAGGTCCGCACCGGCCCGTACGAGTGGACGCGGATGGCCGGCATCCAGGTCGGCGGCCCCGCCAACCCGGCCTGACACGCGCTTGCCCCGAAACGCCGATCGCCGGACGGTTCCCGTGAGGGAAC
>NZ_JBHJQP010000143.1:0-21547 GCF_042262625.1 Streptomyces sp. NPDC056347
GGGCGGACGGGTTCGCGGACGATCTGGAGAAGGTCGCCACGTCCTTGTCGGAGTACGCCGGTGAGATCCGTCCGCTGGTGTCGAAGCTCGCGCAGTTGAAGTCGGACGCGACGAGGTTCGTGAACGCGAACAAGGACGATGACGACTGGGAGTACGACGGGGACAAGGTCGAGGAGCACAATCAGCTCCGCGACGACATCACCGCGACGGTCGCGGCGTTCTGGGCGGCGGAGCGGACGTGCCACAACAAGATCACCGCGTTGTGGGGCGGGACGCAGATGGTCGCGGGCGACGGTTCCGAGCGCAAGGACCAGTACGGGTTCAACGCGGAGGACCTGAAGAACGCGAAGCTTCCCTGGGGCGATCCGGTCGAGGAGAAGCACCACTGGTACGAGGTGGGGCACTGGGTCAAGTCGTTCGTGTGGGACGGGCTGATCGTCGACGGGGTGTGGGGCACCATCAAGGGCCTGGGCACTCTCGTCGGGTTCGGTGGCTGGGACGCCATGGGCCAGGCCTGGAAGGGCCTCGCCCAGCTCGCCACCGGACTTGTCATCTCCTCCCTTCCCGGGGCGGGGACGCTGTTCTGGGCGCTGCCGGACGACAAGCTGCCGTCCTGGCTGCGTGACTCGCGGACCGCGATGAAGGAGACCGGGAAGGCCCTGGTCGCGTGGGACGAGTGGGGCAAGAACCCCGGCCGGGCCGCCGGAGCCGTCACGTTCAACGTCCTGACGACCGTGTTCACCGGCGGTGCCGGAGGCGCGGCCGCCGGGGCCGGAAAGGCCGGCGCCGTCGCGAAGGCCCTCTCCGTCGCGGGGAAGGCCGGCAAGGTCATCGACCCGATGACCTACATCGCCAAGGGCGCCGGGACCGGACTCTCCAAGATCGGCGACATCACCAAGGGCCTCAAGGGCATCTCCAACATCGAGGTCCCCAAATTGCCGGACGGTTCGGTGCAGTTGCCCGACGGGCGGTTCCTCGAGCCCAACGGCAATCTGGTCGCTCCGAATGGCGTGGTCGAGACGACCCCGATCCCGCACGACACGTTTCCGCACGACACGGTCCCGGGCACCTCGGGCCTGCCGAAGTCCTGGCAGATCCAGCAGCCCGTGCCGGTCGGCGTCCACGCGGGCAACGCGATCCCCGACATGCCGTCGTATCCGCCCGGCGGCGGGTTCGACAACGTGCCGTACGGCCCGGGGAGCCATGTCCCGGGCGGCAGCCACGTACCCGGCGTCACCAGCCACGTCCCCACCGACCACTTCCCCGCCACGCCGGGGCACAACCTGCCGCCCAACGGGTTCCACGGCACCGGTCACGACCTGCCCGGCACCACCCCGCACACGCCGGACACTCCGCACACCCCGTCCCACGACGGCCCCGGCGCGCACGGAAACGACGGACCGGCCGGCGGAGGCCCGCACGACAACGGGCCGCACAACGGCGGGCACGACAACGCGCACGGCGGGCATGCGGACGACGCGGCCGGCCACGCCGACGACGCGGCGCACACCGGCGACCACGGCGCCCCCGGCGGCCACCCCGACCCGCACGGCGCCCCCGACGACCTCGCCCACGGCGCCGACGACGGCACCGCCCCGCCCGGCGGCCACCACGGCCCGGACGGGTCGGGGCACGGCGCGGGCGACGACTTCACGTACAAGCCGCACATGTCGGCCGACGACTTCGACGACCTCAGCACGGCCGAGAAGCACCGCGTCGCCGCGGAGGAACTCGCCGATGGCACGCTTCCGTTCGCGGACGACGTCGCGGCGATGAGGTACGGCCAGGACTACTGGAACGACTACGTGGACAATCTGGACCCGTCCGCGAAGCAGGCGCTCTGGGACTACACCGGCGAGACGTTCCCGTCGTACCACGACATGAACGGCTACCTGCGCGGCACGTCCGGATACGGTCCGCGGCCGGAGGTGCTGCACGACATCACCGAGATGGACCGGGTCATGTCGACCCGTCCGGTGCCCGACGACATCATGATCGTCCGGGGCACCGGGCTGGGCCACCTCAACCTGAGCTCCCCGTTCGACATGCTCGGCGAGACGTTCCCGGACAAGGGCTACACCTCCACGTCCCTCGGCAACCACCCGGTGTCCAGCTTCGCCGGCAAGGAGGCGATCCTGCACCTGCGTGTGCCGAAGGGGACGCCCGCGCTGTGGCTGGAGAAGGTCTCCAAATTCGACGCGTCGGAGCGGGAGCTGCTCCTGGCCCGCGGTTCCGAGTTCAAAGTGACCCGCGTCTTTATGGAAAATGGCCAGGTCCAGGTCTACGGCGAGGTCCTGCCGCCCAACAAGGGAGTGACGCACTGATGAGCAGCGAGCAGCGGCCCAATCCGCGGCTGAACGAGGATCTGTTGTTCAACCGGGCCCCCGGGGGTCCGCCGCGCTACGGCTCGCGGTCCGACAAGCCCGTCCAGTACCTGGCGGTGGCGGACCGGTCCGGCGAGGTCATCGGCTACGTATGGGCGAATGACGCGGACGACGCCGCCGGCTGGCTGGTCCGCGCGGCGGGCGGCGACGAGGCGTTCAACAAGGGCGGCAGGTGGGCCCGGAAGCTCCACGACGCCAAGGCCCGGGGGCTGACGCCGACCGCCGCCCTGGCGGAGATGATCGAGCAGTCGGACCCGGCGAACAGCAGCCATGTCGTGCCCGGCTCCCTGACCGAGGCGTCCAGCGCCGACGTGGTCAGGGATCTCGCCGACGCGAGCTGACCATGGCGTACGCACCCGACGCGCCGCGCTACCGCACCACGGCCACCGGGCCGGTCCAGTACCTCGCCGTCGTCGACGCCGAGGGTGAGGTCATGGGCTATCCGTGGGCCAATGACGCGGACGACGCCGCCGGTTGGCTGCTGCGGCCCGCCGGGGACGCGGCCGGGGACCGGGCGGGGCTCGGCTGGGCCTCGTGGCTGGAGGGCGCGAAGGCGCGCGGGCTGGCGCCCACGGCGGCGCTCGCCGCGGCGGCGGACGGCCCCGTGCCGGGGAACGTCGGGCGGATCGTGTCCGGCTCCCCGGCCACGGCCCCGTCCCTGGACGCGCTGAAGGAGCTGACCCGCTCCGTCACCGCGGGCGACGACCGGCGGCTGCTTGCCTTGCTCGACCGGGAGAACGCCGACGGATGGCGGGAGTTGCGGGAGGCGCACGCCGCGCTCACGGACCAGGACCGTGACGTGCGGTGGTCCGGGAGCGGGAAGCGGCCCGACGGCACGGTGCGGATCGGTCACCCGGTGCACGGCCCCCGGCTGCTGCGTCTGGTGGGTGCGCTGTCCGGTGTCGGCGCGGTGACGCCCGCGTACCTGTGGATGCGTAATCCGCCGCCGGCCGTACCCGCCGGGGGACGGCTCGGTCCGGCCGACGCGGTGCGTGCGGCCACGGCCGTGGTGCGCGGCGAGCGGTTCGCCGACGGGACGATCGCCCAGGCCGCGGGAAACGGTCTGCTCGACGCCGTGGCGGAGTCGTTGTGCGCCTGGTACGCGGCGACGGACAACGGGCCGCGGGCCGCTCCCTGACGCCTTCGGAATGTCTTTTCCCGGTGGCGGCCCGCGCTCCACCCGGGCTGTACTGCCCGATCGCACATGCTCTATGTTTCAGGAGTTGATCAGGGGGATTCCCGTAGCGCGCCGCCGGCCGGACGGCCGGGGCCGGCGCGGCACATGACCCAATGCGGAGCACGACCGGCGCGCGACCGACGCGACGTTCCACCGATGCGACGCACGACCGAGGCAACGCACGACCGAGGCAACGGACGACGAGACGAATGGCACGGGATTACGACAGCCAGCTCCTGGAGTCGGTGGCGGTACGCCGGCGCAGGATGCGTGACGCGCTGCTGTTCGGCGCCCAGCGGGCCCGGCGGACCGCCGACGAGCGGCTGGGAAAGGTGTTCGCGGGGATCGCCATCGCCGCCGTGCTGTGCGCGGGATGCGTGGGATGGTCCTTCGTCCAGAACATGCTGGAGAAGCAGAAAGCCGAACAGCAGAAACAGCAGCGTCAGGAACAGCAGTACCAGCAGCCGGCGAAAACGGCGCAACCGGATAAAACCGGGGAACCGACGAAGAATCCCCAATGAGCCGGTAACCAAAGAGAATTCCATGAGGTTTTCCCCGTGAATGGGGATAAGGAAGGCACCGGTGGCATCGGTGTACCGGCTGCCCGACTCCTCACAACGTCGCGATGATAGGTTCCCGTAAAGTGGTGAGCACAGCAACGACTTCCCGAGCGCAGCTCAGCCGGGTGACTCTGGTCGGTGAGCGGCGCCGGGCCGATATCGTCCTGCCGTCCGACACCCCGATCGGGCAACTGCTGCCGGACATTCTGCAATTGCTGGACGACCGGGCCGCCGCGCGCCCGATGACGCGGCAGTTGATCACCTCGGACGGCTCCGCCCTCCCGCACGACAGCACCCTGTCCTCGGTCGGGATCGCGGACGGTGCGGTGCTCCGGCTCGTGCGGGCCCACTCCGCTCCCCCGGCCCCGGTCGTGCACGACGTCACCGATCTGGTGGCCGACGACCTCGATCTGCAGGCCTGGCGCTGGCGTCCCTCCGCGCGGCGGACGAGCGCGGGTGTGGGGTCCGTGGCCTTCGCGGTGGTCGCCGCGCTGCTCGCCCGGCGCGAGTTCGCCCTGGACGCGCTGACCGGCGCGCTCGCCGTCACCACGCTCGTCCTGATGGCGGCCGGTGCGCTCATCGCCAAGATCGGGCAGGGCAACCGCGGTCTGGCGACCGCGCTGCTGCTGGCCTCCGGCAGCGTCGGAGTCCTCGCCGCCTGGACCGCCGCGGACGCCTACGACTGGCCGGGGACGGCGCGGCTGGCCGCGGTGGCCGCCGCGCTGGTCCTGACGCTCGTGCTCCTCGGATACTTCTCGCCGCTGGGCCGGGGCGGGCTGATCGGCGCCGCCGCCATCACCGCGATCACCCTGGTGTGGGAGGCCGTCGCCGCCGTCCAGCACGATCCGGCCCGGCTCGGTGCCGTGATGGCGGTCTTCTCCGTCGTGCTGCTGGGTCTGCTGCCCCGGCTGGCGCTGGCGGCGTCCGGGCTCACCGCGCTCGACGACCGCCGGTCCGGCGGCGCTTCCGTCAGCCGTCACCAGGTGAGCAACGCGCTGGCCGCCACCCACCGGGGGCTCGCCCTGGCGACGGTGGTCACCTCGGTCTCCGCGGCGGCCGGTGGCTGGCTGCTCACCCTGGCGGACGAGCCGTCCGTCTGGACCGTGGCGCTGCCCTCGCTGGTGGCGCTGGTGCTGCTCTCCCGGGCGCGGGCGTTCCCGCTGGTCGCCGAGGTCGTGGCGCTGTTCGCCGCCGCGGCGGTCCTGATCGTGCGTCTGGTGATGCTGTGGATGCAGCACGCCGGGGGTGCCGGGCCGCTCGTCCTGCTGGTGGTGGCCGCGGTGCTGCCGCTGCTCGTCCTGGCGGTGCAGCCGCCCGAGCATGTGCAGGTCCGGCTGCGGCGCATGGCCGATCTGGTCGAATCCATCGGTGTGGTGGGGCTCTTCCCGCTGGCCGTCGGTGTGTTCGGCGTGTACGGACAGCTGCTCAACAAGTTCTGAGTCGACGCGCAGGTGCTCCGGGCGGGGCAGCGGGGCGCAAGGGAAGGGCCGACATGCCGAACGAAGAAAACTGGCAGGGCGATGTGCTGCGCGCCATGAGGAGCGGCGCCGCCCAGGAGAACGCGCAGGGCCCCGACGCCCAGGGGTACGCCGCCCCCGCGCAGGGCCAGGCGTACGCCGATCCCGCTCAGGGGCAGTACGGGCAGCAGCAGGCGCAGCAGCAGCCCCACGGCGTGCCCGCGCAGCACCAGGCGTACGGGACGCCCCAGCAGCAGCCCGGCCACCCGCAGCAGGCCGGGTACCCCGGACATCAGGAGCCGCACCAGCAGGCCGGATATCCCGGGTACCAGGAGCAGCAGTACCAGGAGCAGCAGTACCAGCAGCCCGCCGCGCACCCCGGGTACCAGGAGCAGGTGGTGGCCGCCCCGGTCGTCGCCCAGCAGCCGCAACAGCCCCAGCAGCCTCATCCGCAGCCCCAGCAGCCGCAACCGGCACAGGCGCAGGCGCAGGCACAGGCACAGGCACATCAGCAGCCCGCCGCGTACACCCCCGGCACCCGGGCCCCGCAGCAGACCCGCGACTCCCGGCCGGTGCTGGACCGGGGGCTGGCCGGTGTCGGGCGCAAGGCGCGGCGCGGGGAGCCGTTCGCCGCGCGGGCCGCGCGGGCGCTGCGGGTGAGCGTGTCCTCCTCGGCGGCGCGCGACGTGGCCAGGACCACCGCCACCGCCGAGACGCTCCAGCAGCCGGTGACCACCGGCCGGCAGATCGCCGTGACGTCCATCCGGGGCGGCGCGGGCAAGTCGACGGTGGCCGCGCTGCTGGGCACCACGTACGCGCACTACCGCCAGGACCCGGTGCTGCTCGTCGAGGCCGATCCGGCGCTCGGCTCGCTGCCGCTGCGGCTGGGCGCCGAGTCGCTGCGCTGGACCACCGGTGACCTGGCGGGCATCATCGAGCCGCAGATGTCGTTGCTGGACATCACCGGCTATCTGGTGCAGCTCCCGGGCAACGCCTGGCTGCTGCCCGGCAGTCAGGGCCAGATCGGCGCGATGCTGGACAGCCGGGCGTACGAGCGGATCATGGTGTCGCTGCGCCGCTACTTCGGCGTCACGGTCGTCGACTGCGAGACGCTCCCCGCCGAGGTCGCCCGGGTCGCGCTGTCCGCCGCCCAGGCCCGGGTGCTGGCCGCCCCCGCCACGCTGGAGGGCGTCACCAGCACGTACGCGGTCCTGACGTGGATGCAGTCGCTGCCCCGGCAGGTCATCGCCGGTACGGTCGTGGCGCTCAGCGAACTGGTGCCGCACGGCGGGCTCGACCTCAACCAGGCCGTCGAGAGGCTGAAGGCCACCGGTGCGAGCGTGCAGGTGCTGCCGTACGACCGCCATCTGGCGGCCGGCGGGGAGATCCGTACCGACCTGCTGGCGCACGCGACCCGGGAGGCGGCCACCCGGCTCGCCGCGGACGTGTTCCGGCTCTCGCAGCAGTACCACTGATCGCCCGACCGCCGATCGGCGGCAGACCACCGATGCCCCGCCCGACCCCGAGTGACGGACGACGATGAGTACCCGACTGATCCACCGCCCGGCCCGGACCACCCGGCCGCCGGCCGCCTCCGAGGCGCGCACCATCGAGGCGCCGCCGAACCTGCCCGAGGGCAAGTCGGGCAACATCGCGATGTCGTTGTTGCCCGTCGCCGGGGTGATGTCCTCCGTCGTGATGATGACGGTGGTGCGCAACAGCCAGTTCGCCGGGCTGGGGGCGATCATCCTGGTCGTCACCGTGATCGGCTCCCTCGCGCTCGTCTTCTCGCAGCGCGGCAAGGCGCAGCGCACCCGGCGTACCCAGCGCGAGGCGTATCTGGCCTATCTGGAGGACCTGCGCGAGGAGTTGTCCGTCGAGGAGCGCAAGCGGGCCGAGCGCGCCGCGGTCCTCAATCCGCCGCCGCACGCGCTGTACGACATAGTCCGCGACCCGGCACGGCTCTGGGAGCGGCGCCGGACGGACGGTGACTTCCTACGGGTGCGGGTCGGTACGGGCGAGATGCCGGTCCGCGATCTGACCGTCGCCCAGCAGGGCTCGTCCGTCCTCTCGCCGCCCGACACGTTCATGCTCAACGAGGCGTCCGCGCTGATGGACCGGTTCCGTACCGGCACCGAGCTGCCGCTCACCGTCCCGCTCGACCGGGTCGGCAACATCAGCGTCATCGGTCCGCGCGAGGACGGCCTGCGCGTCGCGCGCGCCCTGCTCGTCCAGACCGCCGCCACGCACGCCCCGGACGATGTGGCGATGGCCCTCGCCGTGCCGGGTGACCGGCTGGCGGACTGGGACTGGGCCAAGTGGATGCCGCATCTGCTGGACCCGGAGCAGTTCGACGGGCCGGTCTCCGCCCGCCGGATCGCCCCGTCGGCGCCGCAGCTGGCCCGTCAGATCGGTGCGGAGCTGCGCCGCCGCGCCTCGTACGCGGCGGAGGTGCGGCGCGGGCTGTCCGGGAAGGACGCGCTGTCCATGACGTCCCGGCTGCTGGTCGTGACCGACGGCCACGGTGAGGACGCGGTCGAGCTGCCACGGCCGGACGACGCGGTCGGGCTGCGCGAGATGGGCGTCAGCGTGCTGCACCTGCTGGAGCACCGGGTCCAGGAGCCGGGCCACGTCAGCGTCCGGATCACCGTCGACGGCGACGGGGTGGTCATCGAGGACCTGCGCGAGCAGGAGCCGGTCAGCGCGCACGGCACGGTGGACGAGGTGTCCATCCCGTTCGCCGAGGGGCTGGCCCGGATGCTGGCGCCGATGCGGCTGTCCGCGGAGTCGATGGCGGACGCGCCGCTGTCCGGTCCGGTCGACTTCGGCGATCTGCTCGGCATCGACGACGTGGCGCGGCTCGACCTGTCGTACCTGTGGGCGCCGCGCGGCGAACGCGCCTTCCTGCGGGTGCCGATCGGGGTCAGCGACTCCCACCAGCCGGTGCTCCTGGACCTGAAGGAATCCTCCGAGCTGGGCATGGGGCCGCACGGGCTGTGTGTCGGGGCGACCGGTTCCGGCAAGTCGGAGCTGCTGCGCACCCTGGTCCTCGCGCTGGTGGCGACCCACCCGCCGGAGGACCTGGCGCTGGTGCTGGTCGACTACAAGGGCGGTGCGACCTTCGCCCCGTTCGCGGAGCTGCCGCACGTGGCCGGGGTGATCACCAACCTGGAGAACCAGGCGGGGCTGGTCGAGCGGGTGCACGCCTCGCTCGCCGGTGAGGTCAAGCGCCGCCAGCAGGTGCTGAAGGACGCGGGCAACGTCGCGGACATCGGTGACTACGCGGCGCTGCGCGCGGAGCGGCGGCCCGATCTGGACCCGTTGCCGCACCTGTTCGTGGTGATCGACGAGTTCGGTGAACTCCTCACCGCCAAGCCGGACTTCATCGACCTGTTCCTCTCGATCGGCCGGATCGGCCGCTCCATCGGGGTGCATCTGCTGCTGTCCAGCCAGCGCATCGAGGGCGGAAAGCTCAAGGGCCTGGACACCTATCTGTCGTACCGGCTCGGTCTGCGTACGTTCTCCGCCGACGAGTCGCGGACGGTGCTGGACACCACGGACGCCTTCCATCTGCCGCCGCTGCCCGGTTTCGGCTATCTGAAGGTCGACACCAGCCATTACGAGCGGTTCAAGGCGAGTTACGTGTCGGGCGGGTACCGGGGTCCGGTCCAGCGCGACGAGGAGGAGGACAGCGGTCCGCTCGCCCTGGAGTACGAGGCGTTCAACACGCTGGCCGAGCCGGAGCGGTCGGAGGAGGAGCCGAAGGTGCGGCGCCGGGAGACCGGGCCCACCGAGATGGGTGTCATCGTCGACCAGCTGCGCGAGGCGGCCGGTCCGGTGCGCCGGATCTGGCTGCCTCCGCTGCCGCAGGCCGTCGCCCTGGACCGGGTGGCGGGACCGCTGGACGTGGGACCGCGCGGGATGCAGCTGGCGAAGCGGCGGGGCCCGCTCCAGGTGCCGCTCGGGCTGCTCGACGACCCGACCAGGCAGTGGCAGGGCGAGTGGTACCTGGACCTCACGGTGGCGGGCGGCCATGTCGCGGTCATCGGCGGTCCGCAGTCCGGCAAGACGACGCTGCTGCGCACCCTGGCGCTGTCGCTCGCGCTGACCCACACCCCGCAGGAGGTCGGGGTCTACGGTCTCGACCTGGTCGGTGGCGGACTCCAGGCGGTGTCCGGGCTGCCGCACGTCGGCGGGGTCGCGGGCCGCGCCGACCGGGAGCGGGCCGCGCGCACCGTCGAGGAGGTGCGCGGGATGCTCGCGGTCCGCGAGGACCTGTTCCGCGAGCACGGCATCGACTCGGTGGAGCAGCTGCGTTCGCTGCACGCGGCGGGGCGGCTGCCGCGGCTGGCGTCGGCGGAGATCGTGCTGATCATCGACGGGTTCGGGGCGCTGCGCGACGACTTCGACGAGCTGGACGACGCCGTCGTCGACATCCTCAAGCGCGGTGGCGGCTACGGCATCCACGTGGTGGCGGGCATGCTCCGCTGGAACGACGTGCGCATCGCCGCCCAGTCGAACTTCGGCACCCGGGTGGAGCTGCGGCTGAACGACCCCAGCGAGTCGAGCATCGACCGCAAGCTGGCGCAGACCCTGTCG
Source organism: Streptomyces sp. NPDC056347 (assembly GCF_042262625.1). NCBI lineage: Bacteria > Bacillati > Actinomycetota > Actinomycetes > Kitasatosporales > Streptomycetaceae > Streptomyces > Streptomyces sp. NPDC056347. The sequence continues at coordinate 10,178 of NZ_JBHJQP010000143.1, forward strand.
CCGGACGAGCCGGGCCGCATCCTCACCGACGGCAAGCTCTTCGCGCAGGTGGCGCTGCCCCGTACGGACGGGCTCGGGGAGGTGTCGGAGCTGGGCGCGGTGCTGGAGCACACCGCCCGTACGGTCCGCGCGACCTGGAGCGGCGAGGTCGCCCAGCCGGTGCGCATCCTGCCGCACGTGCTGGAGCCGCAGCTGCTGCCGGGGCCGTCCGCCGAACCCGAGCGGGTGCCGATCGGCCTGGACCAGACGGCGCTGGCGCCCGCGATGCTCGACCTGTTCCACCACGACCAGCACCTGCTGATCCTGGGCGACAGCGAGTGCGGCAAGACGAACCTGCTGAAGACCGTGGCGCGCGGGCTGATCGAGCGGTACGGCGAGGAGGATCTGGTCTTCGCCGTGATGGACCCGCGGCGCGGGCTGCGCGGCGCGATCCCGGAGGAGTTCCGCGGCGGGTACGCGTACAACCCCAAGATGTGCGCGGGGCTGTCCGCGGGGATCGCCACCGAGCTGGAGAAGCGGCTGCCGGACGAGCGGACGGACACCGAGGACCTGGAGCCGGGCAGCTGGGGCAGCGGTCCGCGGATCGTGGTCCTGGTCGACGACTACGACGTGCTGACCACGGCCGGGCAGTCGCCGCTGGAGCCGTTCCTGCCGTACATCCCCTCCGCCGTGGACATCGGGCTGCACTTCGTGCTGACCCGCCGGGTGGCGGGCGCCTCGCGCGGCATGTACGACCCGCTGGTGCTGGGGCTGCGCGAGTCGGGGGCCTCGGCGCTCCTGATGGCGGGCGACCGCAGCGAGGGCCAGCTGTTCCCGGGCGTGTACGCGACCCAGCAGCCGCCCGGGCGCGGGGTGTTCATCCGCAGGGGCCAGCCCCACCGTCTGATCCAGACCGTGTACACCGCGGAGTGACGCGCCGGGGAGCGGTCCCGCGCCCGCGGGCCGCCCCCATCGCACCTCCGCATCCCGGACGAAGAAGGAACGGCCGACCACATGACCAAGGACGTCATCGCCCTCACCTCGCGCATGCCCGATCCGCTGACGGTGCTCGCGGCGCTGCTCTCGGGCGGCCCGGACAAACTGGTGGGGACGGCGGGCGAGGATGCCGTCGTGCAGCTCTGCGACGACCAGGGCAGGCCGCTGGTCTCGATCGAGGCGCCGCTGCTGGTGCAGGTCGCGGGCGAGGCCGAGCGGCTGCTCGGGGCCGCCGCCCCGCCGGTTCCGTTCTGGTGGACGGAGGCCCGGGCCACCACCGGGGTCGCGGAGGCCGAGGCGCTCGCGGGCACCTTCGCGGCGCGGATCGCCCTGCTCGCGGGTGGTTCCGCCTGGCCGCCGGAGGCCGCCCGGTCCGTCGCGGTGGTGGAGAGCGACGGGGTGAGCGTGGCGCCCACGCCCGCCGCCGCGCAGCCCGCCGTCGACGCGCTCACCGACAAGGTGGCCGTCATCATCCAGGACCGTCCGGTGATCGCCATGACGGCCTGGCTCTCGGACGCGTTCCGGGCCGCCGCCAACGCCGAGCTGGGCCTCCAGATCGTCACCTCGCCCGGCACCACCCTCTCCCCCGCGGTCCGCGGCAGTCTGAGCGGCTGGCCCTCGCGCTGGGTGGTGCAGGACGAGAAGGACGGCTACTACGACGGCCTGTCCGGTGCCGTACTGCGCTGGCAGAACGGGCTGTTCGCCACGGTGGAGTCGCCCGACGCCACCCCCGACGACCCGCGCACCCCGGTGGCGGACGCCTACCGGCAGGTGGTGGAGAACGGTGAGCGGCAGCTGGCGATCTCGTTCCGCACGGTTCACCCGGCGGACGACCGGCTGGTGCTGGGCGGGGCGCTGGAGACGGTGTGGCAGGAGCTGACGGGGCAGCCGCCCGCGGGGTGGGGCACCTCCGAACCCGCCAACCTGCCGTGGTCGCTGCGCAGGTTGACCGATGTGGCATTCGACCGGGCGCCCGAGCCGACCTGGCTGGTGGTGGTCGGCTCCCCGGACCGGCCGGGCCTGGCCACGGTGCGGATCAGCCGGACGAAGGCGGGTGTGGAGGAGGACGTCACCCTGGCGTTCGGCTACGGGCCGGGCGAGGAGCCCCCGGTGGACGCGCTGACGAAGGCGGCCGAGTCGCTCGTGACCCGCCACCACCTCCAGTCGATGCTGGTCCAGCTCCGCAGGGCGCGCCGGGATCTGGCGGTGCCGCCGCGCTTCGAGGGGCCCGGTGTGCCGCTGGCCTTCGTGCTCGGCGCGGAGGAGGTGCGCGAGATGCCGGGTGACCGCGCCCGGCGCACTCCGCTGGCGCAGGCGCCGGTGCAGCTCGGCCCGAAGTCCCGTCCGGCGCTCTACTATCCGTTCCCCGGTGATCCGTCGGACCTGTCGGGCTGGCAGGACTTCGAGCGGCTGATGCGGCATCTGAAAGGTGCGTGAGGGAAGCGTGCGGGGCGCCTGAACGCGCGGGCCCCACACCCCCGTACGGCTCTGCCCCAGACGTACCGAACGGCCCCGTCCCGGAATCACCGGACGGGGCCGTCGACTTGTCCGTACGCGAAAGCGCGTGCGGGGAACCCCTCAAGGGGTCAATAGCTGATCAAAAGATGGGCACTCGTTCCTGACGATCAAGCACTTTCGGTCACAAATACCTTCCCTATGACCGGTACAAGGGGTTGACTAGGTGTCACGCATGGTGATGTCACGCCCTGGACCAAGGGCGATCGCCACCACGGGCCCCTGGGCCCGGCCCCGACGCCCCCGGATTCCGGCGAAGGAGAGTGAGCAGGAATTGACCGTCCCGTCTCGCACGACGTACCTGCGCCCGCGCCCGGCGGGCGCGAGCGGCCCGGCCCCGGGGACTCACCCGGTCGGCGCAATCAATTCCGGCCGGATATCCATTCGCTCGTACATCCGAACCGTTTTGACGAGGGGCACCAATGAACCAGATCGCGCTGCCAGAGTTCCATATGCCGTTCCGGAGCGCCGGATGCAATCCGGGGATCGCGATCACCCAGGAGGCCGTGTGGAAGTGGGCCGCCTCCCATGATCTGGTGCTCTCGCCGGCGGCCCGGAAGAAGATGGTCCGGACCCGGCCCGAGCTCTGGATCTCCCTGATCTTCCCCACCGCCTCGCAACGCCATCTCGATCTCTTCTGCCAGTGGCTCTTCTGGGCGTTCCTCGTCGACGACGAGTTCGACGACGGCCCCGCCGGGCGGGACCCGCGCATGTGCGAGGCCGCGATCGACCGGCTGGTCGCCGTCCTCGACGGCGGGGAGCCGCGCGGCGCGATGGAGCGGGCCCTGGCGGAGCTGCGGAGCCGTACCTACCGGGACCGCCCGGAGCACTGGATCCGGCAGTTCCGGCGGGACACGGTCTCCTGGCTGTGGACCTATTACGCGGAGGCCGTGGACCGCGCCACCGGGCATGTCCCGAGCCGCGCCGAATACGTCAAGCACCGCCGGGACTCGGTGGCCATGCAGCCCTTCCTCGACCTCCACGAGATCACCGCCGGGATCGACCTGCCGGAGTCCGCCCGGAGCCTTCCCGCGTACATCGCGCTGCGCCATTCCGTGACCGACCACTCGGGGCTCTGCAACGACATCTGCTCCTTCGAGAAGGAGGCGCGGCTCGGCTACGGGCACAACGCGGTCGCCCTCATCCGGCACGAGCGCGGCTGCACGCTCCAGGAGGCCGTCGAGGAGGCGGGGAGGGAGCTCGCACGGGTCGCCCGGCGGGTGGCGAGCGCCGAGGACGAACTATTAGAGGAGATCGGGGCGGCCGGCATCGAGGGCCCGACCCGGATCGCACTGGAGCGGTGCGTACGGGACTACCGGGGGCTGGTCCGGGGGGACTTCGACTACCACGCCCGCGCGGAGCGCTACACCCGGCCCGATCTCGTCGAGGTCGACGAGCGCGACTCCCTGTCGGAGCACTTCGCGGCCTGACCCGTTCCTTCCCCGGGTCGTTCCGGTCCCGAAGCGGGTACATATCGGTCATCGGCCCCGAAGAGGTGCCGCAGAAGGGCTGGACCCCATGGCTGCCGTACCCGCTCCGATATCCGTTCCCTCTTCCGCGGCCCCGCCCCTGGCCGCCACCGCCCACGGGGTGGTGCGCGGCGCCTGGGAGCAGGGGGTCGCGGTCTTCCGCGGCATCCCGTACGCCGCCCCGCCGGTCGGCGCCCGGCGGTTCGGGGCGCCCGCGCCGCCCGAGCCGTGGGAGGGGGTGCGGGAGGCGGTGGCGTTCGGGCCGACCGCGCCCAAGCGGCCGTACGCCCCGCCGCTGGACCGGCTGCTGCCCGATCCCGGGGTGGCGGGCGACGGCTGCCTCAACCTCAATGTGTGGACGCCGTCCCCGGGCCGCGACCGGCTGCCGGTGATCGTCTGGATCCACGGCGGCGCGCTGCTGCACGGTTCCTCGGCCGTGCCGCTGTACGACGGGACGGCGTTCGCCCGCGACGGTGTGGTGCTGGTGTCGGTCAACTACCGGCTCGGCGTGGAGGGCTTCGGGGTGTTCCCGGACGCGCCCGCCAACCGGGGGCTGCTCGACCAGATCGCGGCGCTGACCTGGGTACGGGACAACATCGCGGGGTTCGGCGGCGATCCCGGCCTGGTGACGGTGTGCGGGGAGTCGGCGGGGGCGGTCAGCATCGGCGCCCTGCTCACCGCGCCCCTGGCCGGGGGGCTGTTCCGGCGGGCGGTGCTGCAGAGCGGTGCGCCGGGCGCGCTGCCGCCGGGCAGGGCGGCCCGCCGCACCACGGCGCTGGTCGCCCGGCGGCTCGGGGTCGCGGCGACGGCCGGGGCGCTGGCCGCGGTCGGCCCGGACGCGCTGCTGGACGCGCAGACCGCGGTGACCGCGGGCGGCTCCCCGCTGACCGGCGGCCATTCCTTCCAGCTGGTCGTGGACGGCGAGGTGCTGCCCCGCGACCCGCTGGCCGCGCTGCTGGACGGCGCCTCGGGCGAGGTCGATCTGCTGATGGGGTCGACCACCGAGGAGTACCGGCTCTGGTTCGTCCCCAGCGGCCTGACCGAGCGGGTGTCGGCCCTCGGACTCCGGCTGGCCCTGCGGAGGTTCCGCGTGCCGGGCGCCACGGCGCGGACGTACCGGGCGAACCGGCCGGCCGCCACGCCGGGCGAGCTGCTCGGGGCGCTCGCCACCGATCTGCTGCTGCGGGTACCCCTGAACCGGCTGGCCGACGCCCGCGCCGGGGTGGCAAAGGGAACCGGGGCCGGGGTCACGGGGAGCACCCGTCTCTACGAGTTCGGCTGGCCGTCGCCGGTGCTGGGTCTCGGCGCCTGTCACGCGCTGGAGATCGGTTTCGTCTTCGACACCCTGGACCGGCCGGACGCGGTGGCACTGGCCGGTCCGGACGCCCCCCGGGAACTGGCCCGCGCGATGCACGCGGCGTGGGTGGCCTTCGCCCGCTCGGGAGACCCCGGCTGGCCCGGGTGGGACGCCTCGCGCCCGGTGATGGCCTTCGGCCCCGGGGAGCCGTCCCTGGTCCGGGCCCCGCGCGACGACGAGCTGCGCGGCTGGGCCCCGTACCGCCGTCCCCGCACCGGTCGGCGCCCTTCCTTCGGACCGGGCCGGGCCGGGGGGCGGGGTCCGGTGCGGCGGACGGCAGGGCCGGGGAAGGGGCCGGACGGGGTTTCCCCGGCCCGGGCGGAGCCGGGGGCCCGGGGAAGGAGCGCCGACGAGTGACGGCAGCGCGGCGAGCGCGGTACCGGGGCGCGCGGGCCCGGCGTGATCCGGGCGGAAGGCCTCACGGTCTCCCCCGCGGCGGGGAGCGGGCCGGCCGTCGGTCCCGCAGGAGCCGGAGCCGTCCGCGGGAGCGCTCGTCCGCGGGCCGCTCATTGGCTCCTCGGGAACCTCCATGACGCGGCAGGCGTCCTTCATGATCATGAAGGAACGCGTTGAAGCACTGAGCGGAATCGGAGTGGCCCTGGCCGGCGGGTTCGCGGGGCTGCTGGGATGGGCCGCGGACGCCGGACTCCGGGCGCGCGCCGGATTCGCGGCAGGGCCGGACTGGCACGTCCTTTACGCCGAACTCCCGCTGACCGTCCTTGCCGGTGTGGTGGTTGCGCTGGCTGCGTGGTTGTTGCCCCGGCGATGGGGAGTCGGACCGTCGGCGGCCGGGTACATGGGACGCACCGCGCTCCTCGCCCTGGCGCTGGCCGGGTTCTGGCTGGCCGTCGAGGGCTGGTACGCGGGGCTGCCCGAGCCCTTGCCCGACCGTAAACCCTGACGGCCGGGCGGGTTCTCGAGGCATGAGGACCAAGCAGGCCTGCGCGGTCATCACCGGTCCCGCCCTGTGCGGCCCCACTCGCCAACATCTCGGCGAGTCGATCAGCGAGAGGTACGGATGGCGTGGAATGCGCCGCCGCCGGTCCTCCCGCCGGATCCGCGTCGAGCAGGCCGGCGCCGAACGCAGGCAGTGGCGTCCACTGCGGCGATGCACCGGGCGCCGCGAAACCCACGGCGAGGCCCATCGGGCCATCGCCGGGCCCGTCTCAGGCCGCGCGGCCGAGCGTGCCGCCCGGCGCGAGACGAGCACCGGCCCCGTGCCCGTCTGCGCGACGGCCTGCTGGATCACCTCCCGATCCCGGTCGCGGGACGAGCCGTTAAGGTCGAGGGCAGTCATGGCCGGGAGCGGAGAACGGGGGCGGGCGTGGACGGCGCGCTGGCGAGGATTCTGGCGGAAGCGGCGGACGGGCGGTTCCCGCCGCCGGACGGCGGGACGACCGTGGTGCGCCAGCCCGGCGTCCGGGACGCGGGCGTGCTGGCGTTCACCGCGCATTCGGTGGTCTTCCTGGACGAGGACCCCGGCTGGGTGCGCTCGGTGCTGGAGGGTACGCCCGGTGATCCGCTCGCCGCGACGATGAACCCGCACTTCCTGGGCGCGCTGCTGGCCCGTACCGGCCGTCACATGAACACCGTGGACCTGCTGACGGTCGCCGCCGCGCTGCCCGGGGAGCCGGACCTCGCGCTGCGGGAGATCGAGGATCGGGAGCACCCGAGGGTGGCGCGGGCGGAGAAGTACCGCGACGACGTGCGGGTCTGGTCCGCCGACGGCGGGGTGGTGATCCTCGGCCGGGGCGTCGCGGGCCGCTGGGAGACCGCGATCGAGGTGGACGAGGAGGCGCGCGGCCGGGGGCTGGGCGAGCGGCTGGCGCGGGCGGCCCGGCAGCTGGTGCCGGGTCCGGTGGTGTGGGCCCAGCAGTCGCCCGGGAACGCCCGCAGCGTGCGGACGTTCCAGGCGGCGGGCTACCGGCCGGTGGGCGCGGAGGCCCTGCTGGTCGCGGGGTGAGCGGCCCGCCGGTCCCGTCGGCGGCCCGGTGCGGCGGCCGGCGTCAGCGGAAGACCCCGGTGTGACCGAGCGAGTAGCGGCCGGGCTGGGGGTAGACGGCCAGTCCGTGCGGGCCGCTGCCGACCGGGATGCGGGCGAGCTGTTTGCCGGTGGTGGTGTCGATCGCGTACACCTCGGCGTTGTAACGGCCGCTCAGCCAGAGGACCTTGCCGTCGGACGAGACCCCGCCCATGTCGGGGCTGCCGCCGCCGGGCAGGTGCCACTTCTTCACCAGCTTGCGCCCGGCGAAGTCGAAGACGGAGACGGAGCCCTCGCCCCGGTTGGAGATGTACATCTCCTTGGAGTCGCGGCTGACGTAGAGGCCGTGGGCGCCCTTGCCGGTGCGCAGCAGCTTCGGGGTGGTGAACTTCTTCCCGTCCAGCACCCACATCCCGTCGGCGATCATGTCGGCGATGTAGAAGGTGCTGCCGTCGGGCGAGAGCTTCACGTCCTGCGGCATCGCGCCCGCCAGCGGCAGTTTCTGCTGGGCGACGACCTTCATGGCGGCGGTGTCGACCTTGAGGAGTTCGCCGGAGAACTCGCAGGAGACGATGAAGTACCGGCCGTCGGTGGAGAAGTCGGCGTGGTTGACGCCCTCGCAGTCGACCGGGACGGCCTTGGCCGTCTTCATGGTGTGGGCGTCGCGGAAGACCAGCTGCTTGTCCATCGAGGCCATCACCACGGCGTACTTGCCGTCCGGGGTGAAGTAGAGGTTGTACGGGTCGGAGACCGGCACGGTGCGGCCGGTCTTCCCGGTGGCCGGGTCGATGGCCGTGAGGCTGTCGCCGATGTCGTTGTTGACCCAGAGGGTCTTCAGGTCCCAGGACGGCACGACGTGCTGCGGCTGCCGGCCGACCTTGATCGTCTCGATGACCTTGTACGTCGCCGGGTCGATCACGGTCACCGTGTCGGAGTTGGTGTTGGGTACGTAGATCCGGGACGGGAAGTCCTTCACGACCGGGGAGAGTTCGCCCCGGTCGGCGGAGTAGACGTCCTTGGTGTCGAGCACCGGCGGCATGCCGGGGAGTCCGGGCGGGGCGGGTGGTCTGGCCCGTCCGGACGCGGGAGGCAGCGCGGCGGCCTCGCTGCCGACGGCCTGGACGTTGCTCCTGCCGGCGGAGGTGCCGCAGGCGGTGAGCAGGGCCAGCAGGACGCCCCCGAGCAGGGCCGCGGTGTGCTTGGTGGTGGGAGGCATCAGGTCAGCAGCTCCGTGGTCGTCACCGCACGCAGTCCGCGGCGGTCGATTTCGGTGAGGAGGAGGGGCAGCGCGGCGACCGTGTCCGCGTAGCCGAAGTGCAGGCTCACCACCGATCCGTTGCGGATCTCCCCGGCCACCTTGCGGGTGACGGCCGCGGCGCCGGGGGAGGTGAAGTCGAGGGAGTCCACGTCGTACGAGAGGACGTGCGGGTAGCCCGCCCGGGCGGCGAGCCGCCGCACGAGCGGGGTGGCGTCCCGGGCCCGCGAGGGCCGGAACCAGGTGCCGATGGAGCCGGTGAGCCGGCGCAGCCGCCGGGCGCACTCGTCGATCTCCGCGTACGCCGCGGCCTCGTCCATCGTGGAGATGTCGGTGTGGTGCTGGGTGTGGTTGCCGAGTTCGTGGCCGCCGTCGAGGACCCGCCGGGCCATGTCGGGGTGTTCGTCGAGCCAGCTGCCGACGGCGAGGACGGTGACCCTGGCGTGGGCGCGTTCGGCCTCGGTGAGCAGGGTCCGGGCGATGGCCGGGTCGCCCTGCCCGTGGAAGGTGAGGGCGACGCGGGCGCGGTCGCGGGGACCGTGGTCGATCTGGACGGGCAGGCCGGGGAAGCGGTGCGGTCCGGGCGCGGGGCGCGGGGACGGGGGCCGCTGCGCCACGGCGGCGGGGTTCTCCGGGCTCGCCCGGTCCGGGCGGGTTCCGGCCGGGCGGGCGGTGGTGGCGTCGGGGTCCGCGCATCCGGCGGCGAGGACACCGGCGAGGGCGGCCCCCGCTCCCGCGCGCAGCGCGCCGCGGCGGGGCACCGGAGTGTCGGAGGCGTTCATGTACAGACACGCTAGGTGCGAAATGAGAAGTAGATAACATTTTGGGCATATGGGTGAAGCAGAAGAATCATTCACTCAGACCCATAGATATTCACAGTTTTACAGGCAAGTGACCCATCACACCTACGATTCTTCTGGTGAATGTCCCATCATGTCCACCAATGGGCTACTTGTACTTTTGGTGGAGAGGTCGCCCGTCTGCCATAGTCGGTGACACGACCGCATGACCCGAGCTCGGTCGTCACAAGCGGCCGTGAACACACCCCCCATTTCACGGTCCCCACACAGCAGCCCCCGCAGTGCCCCACCACGGCAACCGGGGGCTGCTGTGCGTCCGGGAACGGGACCGCCGTACGCCCGGGGGCGGGACGGGGCGGGGCGGGCCGGGTCAGCGGTCGGAGATCCGCATCTCGAACCAGGTGGTCTTGCCGCGCGGCAGCAGATCCACCCCCCAGCGGTCGGAGAGCTTGTCGACGAGGAAGAGGCCCCGCCCGCTCACGTCCATCTCCTGGACCGGCATCAGGCAGGGCAGCCCGCGCGAGGGGTCGCGCACCTCGATCCTGACCCAGCCCCGGCGGCGCATCATCCGCAGCCCGAAGACCCGGGCGCCGGTGTGCCGGACCGCGTTGCCGACCAGCTCCGAGACGAGCAGTACGGCGTACTCGGCGGTCTGCGGGGAGAGCGCCCACTGCCGCAGCACCACACAGGAGGTGAGCCGCCGGGCGGTGGCCGCGGACTCCGGACGGGACGGCAGCCGAACCTCGCCCTCCGTCGGATTTCCGAACAACTCCAGCGCCTTGTAAGCCTGTTCTTCCTCGAATACCGGCTTACAGCGCGCCGCTGTCGCACTATTGTGCGGTCGCGGCCGATCCACACCCTCCAGGCCCGCCATGGGCACCATCATGGCCGCACGACCGGCCCCCCGGGGCCGTTCCGGAGGAATACGCCCCCCTTGCGCAACCCCCCGGATCAGTCGAAAGGCATATGCCATTGACACGAAACGGGCCGGAAAAGCCCATCTGACCTGCACCGATGCCTGCCGGGGGTCGCTCCGGCGGGCCTCACGGAGAACCGGACCCCGGGGCCGCTCCGGGGTCCGGTCAATCCGCCCGCACGGATGAACCGGCGCGATTCTGTGCCCAACTTGCGTTCGGTCAGAGGAATTTGGCCTTGCCCGGACCGTCCTCGACGAAGCTGCGCATTCCGCGCTCCCGGTCCTCGGTGGCGAACAGCCCTGCGAACCAGTTGCGCTCGATCGTGAGTCCGGTGTCGATGTCGGTCTCCAGACCGGCGTCGACGGACTCCTTGGCGGCGCGCAGCGCCAGCGCCGGCCCCTTCGCCAGCGCGGCGGCCCAGGCGTGTGCCTGCTCGTACACCTCGGCGGCGGGCACCACCCGGTCCACCAGGCCGATCGCCAGGGCCTCCTCGGCCCGTACGTGACGGCCGGTGAAGATCAGGTCCTTGGCCCGGGAGGGGCCGATCAGCCGGGCCAGACGCTGGGTGCCGCCCACGCCCGGGATCAGCCCGAGCAGGATCTCGGGCTGGCCCAGCTTGGCGTTGTCGGCGGCGATCCGGAAGTCGGCGCAGAGCGCCAGCTCGCAGCCGCCGCCCAGGGCGTAGCCGGTGACGGCGGCGACGACGGGCTTGGGGATGCGGGCCACGGCCGTGAAGGAGTCCTGGAGCGCCTTGGACCGTACGACCATCGCCGCGTGGTCCATCGCCTGCATCTCCTTGATGTCCGCGCCCGCCGCGAACACCTTCTCGCCGCCGTAGAGGACCACGGCGCGCACGTCCTCGCGCCGGGTCGCCTCCTCGGCGAGCTCACGCAGCCGGTCCTGGGTGGCGACGTCCAGGGCGTTCATGGGCGGGCGGCTCAGCAGGATCGTGCCGACGCCGTCGCGTACTTCGAGATTTGCGGTCATGGAAGGCAGGTTAACCGGCGCTAACGCGAGCGGACCCGGTGCGGTCGGTCACAGCGGCGGGCCGCCGTCCCGGCACATGGCGACGGGCCCGGTGCCGCTGGTCGCGGCTCCGGG
>NZ_JBHJQP010000144.1:0-21409 GCF_042262625.1 Streptomyces sp. NPDC056347
GGGGTACGGCCAGGGCCGTACCCCCGCTCCGCCGTTCCGCCCGGCTTCCGCACCCGGTCACCGGCGGGCCGGGGGTGATCCGGCGCGTCAGCGGACCCGGGCCCCGACGTCGTCGAGCTGGGCGGCGAGGATCTCCTCGAACGCGGCGCGCCGGTCCGCGCCGAGGGGGCGGACGTCACGGGCGAAGTGGGACAGCGCGGGGAAGCGTTCGGGGTCGGCGCCGAGCACGGCGACGCGGAACTGCTCCATGCCCTGCTCGTACTCCTCGGGGGTGATGGTGCTGATGCCGGCCTCGGAGGAGATCAGCGCGGCGATGAGGATCACGACGCGGTGGTAGCGCGCCGGGATCTCCTGGTCGGGCAGACCCGACGCGCGCAGGGCCTGCAGCACCTCCTCCATGACCAGCCGTGATCCGGTGCCGCCGGACCCGTAGCGCCCCCAGACCGCGGCGAGTTCGGGCTGCTCGCCGAAGGCGTCGCGCAGGCACAGGGCCAGTGCGGTGATGCGCTGTCTCCAGTCGCCCTCGGGGCGGTAGCCGTCCATGGCGGTCAGGAGGACCCGGTCGGCGACCGCGCGCAGAAGTTCCGTCTTGTTGCGGAAGTGCCGGTAGAGGCTGGAGGAGTCGGTCCCGAGCGTGGCGGCGAGTCTGCGCACGCTGAACGACTCGGCGTCGCCCGTGCGCAGCAGTGCCACCGCCGCTTCCAGGATCTCCTCGGTCGACCATCGCTTGCGGCCCGTCATCTTTCTTCTCCTTCGTCAGCGCTCAGCCTATCCCATGCGCTTGCTGCTGCACGCGGTGCGTGCATAATGAGTGCAGAGCGTTGTCCGAGGGTGACGACATGCCCGGCGTCCGGCCGGGAGGAAGAAGGAGACATGAGCGAGACCGCCATCGCAGCGCGACCGCCGGAGCCGGACTTCTCGGCATTATCGGACGGGCAGCTGATCGCCTACCGCGAGGCGGAGAACCGCTTCCGGGCCTCCGGCGCGGCGCGGGCGATCCTCGGGGAGCCGGACCCAGGCGCCGCGATCCACTGGCGGGAGATCGCGCTGCCCGGCCGCGACCTGCCGGTCCGGGTGTACCGGCCGGTCCCGGCCGGGGCGGGCGAAACGGCCGCCCGTGACGGCCTGCCGCTCGTGGTCCATGTCCACGGAGGCGGCTTCGTGGGCACGGCGGCGCAGTGCGACTGGGCCAACAGCCGCCTCGCCGCCCGGCTGCCCGCGCTCGTCGTCTCCGTCGAGCACCGCCTCCTCGCTCCCGGCAGCACACTCGCGAACGCCGCCGACGACGGCTGGGACGTCCTCGACCACGTGGTCAGGAACGCCGCGCAGTGGGGCGCCGACCCGGCGCGCACGGCCGTCTTCGGCGAGAGCTGCGGCGGGCTGATCAGCGCCCTGACCGCCATCCGGGCCAGGGACGCCGGGCTGCGGCTCGCGGCGCAGGTACTGGTCAACCCGGCGGCCGACGTGACCGGGACGATGTTCGACTACGCGTCGATGGACGAGTACGCGGACAGCCCGGCCCCGGTCCTGCCGCAACTGCGCCTGTTCCGGCGGCTCGCCGTACCGCCGGGAGCCGACGCCCGCGCGGTCTCGCCGCTGTACGCGGACGATCTGCGCGCACTGGCCCCGGCGCTCGTGGTGGTGCCCACCCGGGACGCGGTCGCCGATCACGGCCGCCGCTACGCCGGGCGGCTGAGCGCGGCCGGGACGTCCGTGCGGCTTTCCGAATACCCCGGCGCGAGGCACGCGTTCCTCACCCTGCCCGGTGTCGAACCACAGGCCGGCGCCGCCCGGGAGGAGATCCTCCGGTTCCTCCGCGCGGCCCTGGCGAAGTGACGGGGGAGGGCGCCGTGCAGCGCGCCGGCATCATCAAAGTGGGCGGGACCGGCCGGGCCGTGGTCGGCGGCCCGTGTGACGGAGGCGATCCGCCACCGGAGATCCTCCGCTCTCCCTGGGGGCCCGCGCCGCGGCCGAACTCACCGCACGCCACGAGGGCGTTCACGTGTGTTCGGGCAACCAGGGAGCGGCGGATCGTCCCGAGGCGCTGATCGTCGCCGCGCGCCGCCAGGACCACCGGGAGGCCCTCGCCGGGCCGAGTCCGGGCGCTACAGCGTGGAGCGCAGCCACTGCTCCACACTCGCCACATGCACCGTCGCCCAGGCCCGAGCCGCCTCCGCGTCCCGGTCCCGCAGCGCGGACACGATCGCCCGGTGCTCGTGGAGCGTACGGCTGACCGCGTCCTCCTGCGTCAGACCGCGCCAGACCCGCGCCCGCGTGGTCGGACCGGACAGCCCGTCGAGCAGCGAGCAGAGCACCGAGTTCCCCGACGACTGCACGATGCCCCGGTGGAACTCCAGGTCACCGGCGACCAGTTCCTCCACCGAGGGCTGCGCCCCCAGCGCGTCCAGCTGTGCGGTGAGGGCGTCCAGCCGGTCCTCGGTGATCCGGGTGGCCGCCATCGCCGTGGCGGCCGGTTCCAGGATCCTGCGCACCGCGAGGAACTCCAGCACCGTGTCGTCGCGGTGGAAGTCCACCACGAAGCTCAGCGCCTCCAGGAGCAACTGCGGGTCCAGGCTGGTCACATACGTGCCGTCGCCCTGGCGCACGTCGAGGATGCGGATCAGCGACAGGGCCCGCACCGCCTCCCGCAGCGAATTGCGGGAGAGTCCCAGCTCCGCGGCGAGCTCGCTCTCCTTGGGGAGCCGGTCGCCGGGGCGCAGCGCACCCGAGACGATCATTCCCTTGATCTTCTCGATCGCCTCGTCGGTGACAGCCATGACGGTCCTCCTGCGTCCGGAGCGGAATCAGCCAGCGGAATCAGACATCCGATGTATCTCCTCATTATGCGGGTCGGCACATCCCGCCGGACGGGGCCGCCCGCGTACGGGCGAAGGGGCGGCCCCTCGCGGGACACCAGCAGTGTCCTCGCGGGAGCCGCCCCTTCGCGTACGCGTCCTGCCGGTCAGCGCCGGTCGCCGAGCACGGACTCGACACCGGCCCGTATCTCGTCGGTCGCCAGGCCCCGGATCGTCAGCGTCGTCCGGCGGCGCAGCACGTCGTCCGCCGTCTCGGCCCACTCGTGGTCCCGGGCGTAGGCGACCTGCGCCCAGATCTCCGGCGCGTCCGGGTGGACGCGCTCGGCGAGCGCCGGGTTCTCGTTCGCCATCCGGGCGATGTCGAAGGCGAGCGAGCCGTAGTGGGTGGCCAGGTGCCGGGCGGTGTCGGCGGCCATCCGGGGGCCGGGGGCGGTGCCGTCGACGACCAGCCGGTGCGCCACCGCGTTCGGGTTGGCGATGCCGGGCAGCGGGAGCTTCTTCGGCAGGTGCGCGATCGGCTCCATGTCCTCGGCCAGCGGGTGCCCGGGGAGCGCGGCCAGCTTGTTCATCACCGTACGGCCGATGTGGCGGAACGTCGTCCACTTGCCGCCCGCCACCGACAGCATCCCGCCCCGGCCCTCGGTGACCACCGTCTCGCGCTTGGCCTTGGAGGTGTCGCCGGGGCCGCCGGGCAGCACCCGCAGACCGGCGAAGGAGTAGGTGATCAGATCGCGCGACAGCTGCTGGTCCCGGACCGAGAACGCCGCCTCGTCCAGGATCTGCGCGGTGTCCTTCTCGGTGACCGCGACGTCCGCCGGATCACCCTCGTACGCCTCGTCCGTGGTGCCGAGCAGCAGCATGTCCTCCCACGGCAGGGCGAAGGTGATGCGGTACTTGTCGATCGGGGTGGCCAGCGCGGCTTTCCACGGACGGGTCCGCTTCAGGACCAGGTGCGCGCCCTTGGACAGACGGATGGAGGGCGCCGCGCCCGGGTCCTCCATCTTCCGCAGGTGGTCGACCCACGGCCCGGTGGCGTTCAGCACGAGACGGGCGTCCACGCCGAACTCCGTACCGTCCAGCCGGTCCTCCAGCTCGGCGCCGGTCACCCGGCCCCGGGTGAACCGCAGCCCCGTCACCGCCGCGTGGTTGAGGACGACGGCGCCCGCGTCGACGGCCGCGCGGACGGTCATCAGCGCCATCCGGGCGTCGTTCATCTGGTCGTCGCCGTAGACCGCGACGGCCTTCAGATTCTCCGTGCGCAGCTCCGGCACGTCGCGCCGGGCCCGCGCCGGGCTGATCACGTGCCCGACGCCGTCCCCGAAGGCGGAGAGCGCCGAGTACGCGAACACGCCCGCGCCGAGCTTGGCCGCGCCGTGGGGCCCGCCCTTGTACACGGGCAGGTAGAAGGTGAGCGGGTTGGCGAGGTGCGGGGCGACCTGACGGGACACCGCGCGCCGCTCGAAGTGGTTCTCCGCGACCAGCTTCACCGCGCCGGTCTGCAGATAGCGCAGACCGCCGTGGAGCAGCTTGGAGGAGGCGGAGGAGGTGGCGCCGGCGAAGTCGCCGGCGTCCACCAGGGCCACCCGCAGCCCGGACTGCGCGGCATGCCAGGCGGTGGAGATGCCCAGAATGCCGCCACCGATCACCAGGAGGTCGTACGCCGCCTTGGACAGCTGTTCCCTGGTCTCGGCACGGCTCGGAAGGGAACCGGAGGCCGGATGGGTCCCGAGGGCCGGGACACTCTGCAGGGTGGTCATGTCGATTACTCCTCGGCAGTGTTCTCGTCGAGCCAGCCCATGGAACGCTCCACGGCCTTCAGCCAGCTCTTGTACTCGCGGTCGCGGGTGTCCGCGGCCATGCGGGGGGTCCACTCGGCGGCCCGGCGCCAGTTGGCGCGCAGCGCGTCGGTGTCCGGCCAGAAGCCGACGGCCAGGCCGGCGGCGTAGGCGGCGCCGAGGCAGGTCGTCTCGGCGACCATGGGCCGCACCACGGGTGCGTCCAGGAAGTCGGCGAGCGTCTGCATCAGCAGGTTGTTGGAGGTCATGCCGCCGTCGACCTTGAGGGCGGCCAGCTCCACCCCCGAGTCCTTGGTCATCGCGTCGGTGATCTCGCGGGTCTGCCAGGCGGTGGCCTCCAGCACGGCACGGGCGATGTGCGCCTTGGTGACGTACCGGGTCAGACCGGCGATGACACCGCGGGCGTCGGAGCGCCAGTACGGGGCGAACAGGCCGGAGAACGCGGGCACGAAGTAGGCGCCGCCGTTGTCCTCGACCGACAGGGCCAGCGTCTCGATCTCGGCCGCCGACTTGATCAGCCCCATCTGGTCGCGCATCCACTGCACCAGCGAACCGGTGACGGCGATGGAGCCCTCCAGGGCGTAGACCGGCTTCTGGTCGCCGATCCGGTAGCCGACGGTCGTCAGCAGCCCGTTGTACGAGTTGACCGGGGTCTCACCGGTGTTCATCAGCATGAAGGTGCCGGTGCCGTACGTGGACTTGGCCTCGCCCTCGGAGAAGCAGGTCTGGCCGAAGAGGGCCGCCTGCTGGTCGCCGAGCGCGGACGCCACCGGGACGCCGTCGAGCACGCCGCCCCGGGCGGTGCCGTACACCTCGGCGGAGGAGCGGATCTCGGGGAGCACCGCGGCCGGGATGTCCATCGACTGCAGGATGCGCTCGTCCCACTGCATCTCGTGGAGGTTCATCAGGAGCGTGCGCGAGGCGTTGGTGACGTCGGTGACGTGGACGCCGCCGTCGGTGCCGCCGGTCAGGTTCCAGATGACCCAGGAGTCCATGGTGCCGAAGAGGATGTCGCCGCGCTCGGCGCGCTCGCGCAGCCCCTCGACGTTGTCCAGCAGCCAGCGGACCTTGGGGCCGGCGAAGTAGGAGGCGAGCGGCAGACCGGTCTCGCGGCGGAAGCGGTCCTGGCCGACGTTGCGGCCGAGCTCCTTGCACAGCGCGTCGGTCCGGGTGTCCTGCCAGACCAGGGCGTTGTGGACCGGCTCGCCGGTGTTCTTGTCCCACAGCAGCGTGGTCTCGCGCTGGTTGGTGATGCCGATCGCCTTCACGTCGGCCGCGGTGATGCCGGCCTTGGCGATCGCCCCGGCCACCACCTCCTGGACGTTCGCCCAGATCTCGGTCGCGTCGTGCTCGACCCAGCCCGGCTTCGGGAAGATCTGTTCGTGCTCCTTCTGGTCGACGGAGACGATCCTGCCGTCCCGGTCGAAGACGATGCAGCGGCTGGAGGTGGTGCCCTGGTCGATGGCCGCGATGAACGGGCCGGCGGTGTGTGCGTCGGTCACGGTGTGCTCCCGGAAGTCTGTGTGGTCGTGGGGGTGCGGGGCTGCGGGCGCCGCGGCTCAGGCGAAGGCGACGTTGTACAGCCCGCCGGCTATCGCGCCGCCGAGAAGCGGTCCGACGATCGGGACCCAGGCGTAGCCCCAGTCGGAACCGCCCTTGTTCGGCAGCGGAAGCAGCGCGTGCACGATACGCGGGCCGAGGTCGCGGACCGGGTTGATCGCGTACCCCGTCGGGCCGCCGAGCGAGAGACCGATGCCGACGACGACCAGCGAGGTGATCAGGGCGCCGAGGGTGCCCAGACCGTCGCCGTCATTGTTGAGCCCCTGGGTGAGGATGGCCAGGACCAGCACGACGGTGGCGATGATCTCCGTGGCCAGGTTCTGCACGGCGTGGCGGATCTCCGGACCGGTGGAGAAGATGCCGAGGACCGGCCCCGCGGCGGGCGCCGCGGCCTGGTCGACCAGGCCGTCCTCACCCGTCCGGGTGCCCACGATCTCCGGATCGGTCAGATGGGCCCGGAACTGCCCGTAGTACGTCAGCCAGACCAGCACGGCGCCGATCATCGCGCCGAGCAGCTGGGAGCCGAGGTAGACCGGTACGTCGCTCCACTTCGTACCGCCCTCGATCGCGAGGCCGATCGTGACCGCCGGGTTGAGGTGCGCGCCCGAGACGCCGCCGGCCAGGTACGCGCCGGTCAGCACCGCGAAACCCCACCCGAAGGTGATGGCCAGCCAGCCGGCGTTCCGGGCCTTGGAGTGCTTGAGCGTGACGGCGGCACAGACACCACCGCCGAGCAGGATGAGTACGGCGGTCCCGATGGTCTCGCCGATGAAGATGTCGGAGCTGGACACCCGCGACTCCTTTGTCCTTCGTCCAGGGAAGCCGAACCACGGGTCACTCCGGTGGTCCGCGCCCTCGGGGGAGGGCGTTTCCGGCCCTGCGCACCGTCACACCCTAACGCGAGTTTCCGTCAGGTGTTCGACAATGCCGACCGGTGAACGGCAATGCTTCCCCCAGGTGAATCAGGCGTCAAGGGTTGTGTGACCCATAACCCGATCGTTACCGGGCGTGCCGCGCGCGGCGCCGCCCGAGGGGCGGACCGGACCCCGGGCGGATCAGAACCGGCCGGCGCCGAGGTCCCGGGAGACCGCGCGGGCGCAGTCGCGCACCGCCGCGACCAGCTCCGGGCGCAGCTCCCCGGCCGCGCAGACCCGCTCCACGGCGCCGGTCACGGCCACCGCGCCGACCGGCATCCGGCGCCGGTCGTGGATCGGGGCGGCCACCGCGGCCACCCCCTCCCAGGTCTCCTCCACGTCGGCGGCCCAGCCCCGCGCCCGGATCAGGTCGAGCATCGCCTCGAACTCCTCCGCGCCGGTCACCGTGCGTGGGGTGAAGGACTGCCGCTCCGCCTCCACGGCCTCGGTGTGCGCCACCGGGTCGTACGCCGCGAGCACCTTGCCCAGCGCGGTGGAGTGCAGCGGCTGCATGGCGCCGACCTCCAGCACCTGGCGGCTGTCGTCGGGGCGGAACACATGGTGGACGATGAGCACGCCCTGCTGGTGCAGCACCCCCAGATGGGTGCTCTCGCCGCTGGAGCGGGCCAGGTCGTCCGTCCACACCAGCGCGCGCGCCCGCAGCTCGTGCACGTCCAGATAGCTGTTGCCCAGCCGCAGCAGCTCGGCGCCCAGCTGGTAGCGGCCGGACGCCGCGTCCTGCTCGACGAAGCCCTCGTGCTGCAGGGTGCGCAGGATGCCGTGCGCGGTGCCCTTGGCCAGGCCCAGCGAAGAGGCGATGTCGGACAGCCCCAGCCGCCGCTCGCCGCCTGCCAGCAGCCGCAGCATCGCCGCCGCCCGCTCCAGCGACTGGATGTTCTTGGCCATCGCGCCGTACTCCTCCACCTCGGTTCGACAATGCTGAACACTATCGGTCGATGCCGACCGGCGCTCGATCGTGCGACGAAACCGCGCCAGTACATGGATCCGGACATCTCCCCGCACAGCATGCAGTCCGCTCCGTGGGACGGAGTGACGGCCCCGGCCGCCGCCCGGCTAGGCTGGCCTGGTGCGCCTTCCACCGAAGTGCGCAAAGCCGACAGCCGTCGCATCCCAGGGAGTACATCCATGGCCTCGTCGCCGACCCCTTCCGCCGACAGCCGGAACCGAGCCGAAGCCCTCCGTGAGGCGCTCGCCACCCGCGTCGTGGTGGCCGACGGCGCCATGGGCACCATGCTCCAGGCGCAGGACCCGTCCCTCGACGACTTCCAGAACCTCGAAGGCTGCAACGAGGTCCTGAACGCCACCCGCCCGGACATCGTGCGCTCGGTGCACCAGGAGTACTTCGCCGCCGGCGTGGACTGCGTGGAGACCAACACCTTCGGCGCCAACCTGTCGGCCCTGGGCGAGTACGACATCCCGGAGCGGATCTTCGAGCTCTCCGAGTCCGGCGCGAGCATCGCCCGCCAGGTCGCCGACGAGTTCACCGACCGGACCGGGCAGCAGCGCTGGGTGCTCGGCTCCATCGGCCCCGGTACGAAGCTGCCGACCCTGGGCCACGCCCCGTACACCAAGCTCCGCGACGCCTACCAGCAGAACGCCGAGGGGCTGGTCGCGGGCGGCGCCGACGCCCTGCTGATCGAGACCACCCAGGACCTGCTCCAGACCAAGGCGGCCGTCATCGGCGCCCACCGGGCCCTGGCGGCCGCCGGCGCCTCGCTGCCGGTGATCTGCTCCGTCACCGTCGAGACGACCGGCACCATGCTGCTCGGCTCCGAGATCGGCGCGGCGCTCACCGCCCTGGAGCCGCTCGGCATCGACCTCATCGGCCTGAACTGCGCCACCGGCCCCGCCGAGATGAGCGAGCACCTGCGCTACCTCGCCCGGCACTCGCGCATCCCGCTCTCCTGCATGCCCAACGCCGGCCTCCCCGTGCTCGGCAAGGACGGCGCGCACTACCCGCTCTCCCCGTCCGAGCTGGCCGACGCCCAGGAGACCTTCGTCCGGGAGTACGGCCTCTCCCTGGTCGGCGGCTGCTGCGGTACCACCCCCGAGCACCTGCGCCAGGTCGTCGAGAGGGTCCGCGGCACCGCCGTCGTCCCCCGTACCCCGCACCCCGAGCCGGGCGCCGCCTCCCTCTACCAGAGCGTCCCCTTCCGCCAGGACACCTCGTACCTGGCGATCGGCGAGCGGACGAACGCCAACGGCTCGAAGAAGTTCCGCGAGGCCATGCTCGAGGCCCGCTGGGACGACTGCGTGGAGATGGCCCGCGACCAGATCCGCGAGGGCGCGCACATGCTCGACCTCTGCGTCGACTACGTGGGCCGCGACGGGGTGGCCGACATGGAGGAGCTGGCCGGCCGCTTCGCGACCGCGTCCACCCTCCCGATCGTGCTGGACTCCACGGAGCTGCCGGTGCTCCGGGCCGGTCTGGAGAAGCTGGGCGGCCGCGCCGTCCTGAACTCGGTCAACTACGAGGACGGCGACGGGCCCGAGTCCCGGTTCGCCAAGGTCACCGCGCTGGCCGCCGAGCACGGCGCCGCGCTGATCGCGCTCACCATCGACGAGGAGGGCCAGGCCCGCACCGTCGAGCACAAGGTCGCCGTCGCCGAGCGCCTGATCGCCGACCTGACCGGCAACTGGGGCATCCACGAGTCGGATATCCTCATCGACACCCTGACCTTCACCATCTGCACCGGCCAGGAGGAGTCGCGCGGCGACGGCATCGCCACCATCGGCGCCATCCGCGAGCTGAAGAAGCGCCACCCCGAGGTGCAGACCACGCTCGGCCTGTCCAATATCTCCTTCGGTCTCAACCCGGCCGCCCGCGTCGTACTGAACTCCGTCTTCCTCGACGAGTGCGTGAAGGCCGGGCTGGACTCCGCGATCGTGCACGCCTCCAAGATCCTGCCGATCGCCCGCCTGGAGGAGGAGCAGGTGAAGGTCGCCCTCGACCTCATCTACGACCGGCGCGCCGAGGGCTACGACCCGCTCCAGAAGCTCATGGAGCTGTTCGAGGGCGTCAGCACCAAGTCGATGAAGGCGGGCAAGGCCGAGGAACTCCTCGCCCTGCCCCTGGAGGAGCGGCTCCGGCGGCGCATCATCGACGGCGAGAAGAACGGCCTGGAGGCCGACCTCGACGAGGCACTCCGCTCCCGCCCCGCCCTCGACATCGTCAACGACACCCTCCTGGAAGGCATGAAGGTCGTCGGCGAGCTCTTCGGCTCCGGCCAGATGCAGCTTCCCTTCGTGCTCCAGTCCGCCGAGGTCATGAAGACCGCGGTCGCCCACCTGGAACCGCACATGGAGAAGTCCGACGCCGAGGGCAAGGGCACCATCGTGCTGGCCACCGTCCGCGGCGACGTCCACGACATCGGCAAGAACCTCGTCGACATCATCCTGTCCAACAACGGCTACAACGTCGTCAACCTCGGCATCAAGCAGCCGGTGGCCGCGATCCTGGAAGCCGCCGAGGAGCACCGGGCCGACGTCATCGGCATGTCCGGCCTCCTGGTCAAGTCCACCGTGATCATGAAGGAGAACCTGGAGGAGCTGAACCAGCGCAAGCTGGCAGCCGACTTCCCGGTCATCCTCGGCGGCGCGGCCCTCACCCGCGCCTACGTCGAACAGGACCTCCACGAGATCTACGAGGGCGAGGTCCGCTACGCCCGCGACGCCTTCGAGGGCCTGCGCCTGATGGACGCGCTGATCGCGGTCAAGCGCGGCGTCCCCGGCGCCGCGCTGCCCGAGCTGAAGCAGCGCCGGGTGCCCAAGCGCGACACCGCCGTCCTGGAGGTCGACGAGCCGGAGGAGGGCGTGCGCTCCGACGTCGCCGTCGACAACCCGGTCCCCGAACCCCCCTTCTGGGGCACCCGGGTCGTCAAGGGCATCCAGCTCAAGGAGTACGCCTCCTGGCTCGACGAGGGCGCCCTCTTCAAGGGGCAGTGGGGCCTGAAGCAGGCCCGCGCCGGGGACGGGCCCAGCTACGAGGAGCTGGTGGAGACCGAGGGCCGCCCGCACCTGCGCGGCTGGCTCGACAAGCTCCACACCGAGAACCTCCTGGAGGCCGCCGTCGTCCACGGCTACTTCCCGTGCGTCTCCAAGGGCGACGACCTGATCCTGCTCCACGAGGACGGCTCCGAGCGGACCCGCTTCACCTTCCCGCGCCAGCGCCGCGGCCGCCGGCTCTGCCTCGCGGACTTCTTCCGCCCCGAGGAGTCCGGCGAGACCGATGTGATCGGTCTCCAGGTCGTCACCGTCGGCTCGCGGATCGGCACCGAGACCGCGAAGCTCTTCGAGGCCAACTCCTACCGCGACTACCTGGAGCTGCACGGCCTGTCCGTGCAGCTGGCCGAGGCCCTCGCCGAGTACTGGCACGCCCGGGTCCGCTCGGAGCTGGGCTTCGGCGGCGAGGACCCGGCCGACGTCGAGGACATGTTCGCGCTGAAGTACCGGGGGGCGCGCTTCTCCCTCGGCTACGGGGCCTGCCCCGACCTGGAGGACCGGGCGAAGATCGCCGAGCTGCTCCGGCCGGAGCGGATCGGGGTGCACCTCTCCGAGGAGTTCCAGCTGCACCCGGAGCAGTCCACCGACGCGATCGTCATCCACCACCCGGAAGCCAAGTACTTCAACGCCCGGTAAGGCGCCGTTCGACGCGCGGTAGCACCGCAAGTCGTACACTTGTCGGTCCAGTGCAGGCCGGTCGCCCTCCCACGGGAGTGGCGGCCGGCCTTCTCGTCCCTTACGGAAGGTGTGCCGGATGACCAGCACGGTCCCCGCGTCCTTGACCCGCACGGCCGAAGACGCCGCGCTCCAGGCAGTCCTCCTCGACATGGACGGCACCCTGGTCGACACCGAGGGCTTCTGGTGGGACGCCGAGGTGGAGGTCTTCGCCGACCTCGGGCACCGGCTCGACGAGGCGTGGCGGGACGTGGTGGTCGGCGGTCCGATGACGCGCAGCGCCGGATACCTCATCGAGGTCACCGGAGCGGACGTCAGCCTCGACGAGCTCACCGTGCTCCTCAACGACCGCTTCGAGAAGCGCATCGCCCGCGGCGTCCCGCTGATGCCGGGCGCCGAGCGGCTGCTGGCCGAGCTGGCCGGGCACGGCATCCCCACGGCCCTGGTCTCCGCCTCGCACCGTCGGATCATCGACCAGGTACTGGACTCGCTGCGCCCCCACCACTTCGCCCTGACCGTCGCGGGCGACGAGGTCTCCCGCACCAAGCCGCACCCGGAGCCCTACCTCACCGCCGCGGCGGGCTTCGGCGCCGACCCCGAGCGCTGCGCGGTGATCGAGGACACCGCGACCGGAGTCGCGGCCGCCGAGGCGGCCGGCTGCCGCGTCGTCGCCGTACCGTCCGTCGCGCCCATCGCCCCCGCGGCGGGCCGACTGGTCGTGGGCTCGCTCGAAGAGGTCGACCTCGCCCTCCTGCGGCGCCTGGTCGCAGCACCGTACTGACGACCGGAACCCCTCGTTCCTGAGCGGCCGGCGCCACCCATTAGTGTCGCCCTGTCCATGCCCGGATCAGGGAGAGCGTCCACGATGAACCGCAAGAACCTGGTGCTGCCGGCCGTCGTCGGCCTCCTCGCACCCGTACTCGCCGCCTGCGGCGCGTCCGACGACCGGGCCGACCGCGGGGCGGCCGTCGTGGTCGGCACCACGGACCGGCTCGTCGCCTCGAAGGGCAGCCCCGCACCGCTCGACCCCGCCGTCGGTTACGAGGCGGGCGCGTGGAACGTGTTGCGGCAGACGGTGCAGACCCTCACCCGGGTGCCGCTCGGCGGCGGCCGGCCGGTGCCCGAAGCGGCCGAGAACTGCCGGTTCACGGACCGGCAGAACGAGAGCTACCGCTGCGAACTGCGCCCCGGCCTGACCTTCGCCGACGGATCCCCCCTCACCGCCGACGACGTCAAGTACTCCATCGACCGGGTACTCGCCCTCCGCACCCCGGGCGGCCCGGCCACCCTGCTCGACACCGTCGACACGGTCGAGGCCCAGAACGAACGCGAGGTCGTCTTCCACCTCCGCACCCCGGACGCCACCTTCCCGTACAAGCTCGCCACCCCCGTCGCGGGCATCGTGCCGCGGAGCGCGTACGCCGCGAAGTCCGCCCGGACCGGCTTCCAGGTGGACGGGTCGGGCCCGTACACCATGAAGGCGACGACCGAGGACCAGCGGGTGGTCAGGATCAGCTTCACCCGCAACCCCCGCTACAAGGGCGGCCTGAAGATACGCAACGAACGCGTCGAACTGGATCTCTTCCGATCCGCCGATGCCATGGAGACGGCGCTGCGCGACCGGCGGATCGACATGATGACCCGCACCATGAATCCCGCCCGGATCCAGCAGCTGCGGGAGCACCCCGCGGACGGCGTCGAACTCATCGAGATACCCGGCCTCGCCACCCACTACCTCGGCTTCGACACCACGGACCCGACCGTGAAGAACCGGGCGGTCCGCCAGGCCATGGCCCAGATCGTCGACCGGGACGAGATCACGGCCAAGGCGTACCGCACCACCGCCGATCCGCTCTACTCGCCGATCCCCTCCGGCATCGCCACGCACACCAACTCGTTCTACGACGCCTACGGCGAGCCCAGCCCCGCGAAGGCCGCGCAGCTGCTGCGGTCCGCCCACGTCCGCACCCCGGTGAAGCTCACCCTCGACTACACCACCGACCACTACGGCGACGCCACGGCCGAGGAGTTCGAACTGCTGAAGAAGCAGCTCAACGACACCGGGCTGTTCGACGTCACCGTCCGGGGCACCGCCTGGGACACGTTCCGGCCCGCACAGCTCCGCGGCGACTACGCCGTCTACGGCATGGGCTGGTTCCCCGACTTCCCCGACCCGGACAACTTCACCGCACCGTTCCTCGGCCGGGACAACGTCCTGAACTCGGCCTACACCTCGGCCACGGCACAGCGAACGCTCATCCCGCAGTCCCGCCGCGAGACCGACCGGACCGCGACCGCCGACACCTTCCGGCGGGTCCAGGACATCGTCGCCCGGGACGTACCGCTGCTGCCGATCTGGCAGGGCAAGGAGTACGTCGCCGCGCGCCAGGGCATCACCGGCGTCGAACGGGCGGTCAGCACCTCCGCCGGCCTCCGCCTCGGCGAACTGGCCCGCGACCCCCGCTGAGCGGCCGCGGCCCGCCCCGCCGCTCCGGCTACTGGGCGCCGGGGCGCACCAGACCGCTCTCGTACGCGTACACCGCGGCCTGCACCCGGTCCCGCAGGCCCAGCTTGGTCAGCACATGGCCGACATGCGTCTTGACCGTCGTCTCGCTGACGAAGAGGTCCGCGGCGATCTCGGCGTTCGACAGACCGCGCGCCACCAGCTTCAGCACCTCGACCTCGCGGTCGGTCAGTGTGTGCAGGGTGTTCGGCACCGGCTCCTCGCCGGAGGGCAGATGGTCCGCGTACTTGTCCAGGAGCCTGCGCGTGATGCTCGGCGCGAGCATCGCCTCGCCCGCCGCGACCACCCGGATCGCCTGCACCAGCTCATTGGCCGGAGCGTCCTTCAGCAGGAACCCGCTGGCACCGGCGCGCAGCGCCTCCACCACGTACTCGTCGAGATCGAACGTGGTCAGCACCAGCACCTTCGCCGGACCGTCGCGTCCCGGGCCGGTGATCTGGCGCGTCGCCTCCACACCGTCCATCCGGGGCATACGGATGTCCATCAGCACCACGTCGGGCTGGAGCGCCCGCACCTGGTCGATGGCCTGGAGACCGTCACCGGCCTCGCCCACCACCGCGAGGTCGCCCTCGGCCTCCAGAATCATCCGGAAGCCGGTGCGCAGCAGCGGTTGGTCGTCGACCAGCAGGACGCGGATAGCCACAGGGTCTCCTTGTCTCCCTCAGGGTCCTTCGGGGGCCGCGGGCCGGCCGGCCTCAGCACGGACCGGGTCCATTCTGCCCTGCTCGTCCCGCTCCGGCTCCGCCGGGCGGACCGTCAGCGGATAGACCGGGGGAGTACCGCCGAACTCGGGGCAGAACGCGCGGTGGTCGCACCAGCCGCACAGCTTCGTCGGCCGGGGCCGCCACTCACCGGTCTCCGTGGCCTGCGCGATCGCCTCCCACAGGGCCAGCAGCTTGCGCTCCACCCGCTCTAGATCACCCATCACCGGGTCGTACGTCAGGATGTCGCCACTGCCCAGGTAGACGAGCTGGAGGCGGCGCGGCACCACACCCTTCAGCCGCCAGATCACCAGGGCGTAGAACTTCATCTGGAAGAGCGCGCCCTCCGCGTACTGGGGGCGCGGGGCCTTGCCCGTCTTGTAGTCGACGATCCGGACCTCGCCGGTCGGCGCCACATCGATCCGGTCGATCACCCCGCGCAGCCGCAGCCCCGACTCCAGCTCCGTCTCGACGAAGAGCTCCCGCTCGGCGGGCTCCAGACGCGTCGGGTCCTCCAGCGAGAACCACCGCTCCACCAGGCCCTCCGCCTCCGACAGCCACTGCGCGAGCCGCTCGCCCCCGGGGTCCTCGGCGAACAGCTCCGACAGCTCCGGCCGGGACTCCAGCAGCCGGTCCCACTGGGCGGGGACCAGCGCCGTGGCCCGGCCCGCGGTGCGCTCCGCCGCGGGATTGTCGAAGAGCCGCTCCAGCACCGCGTGCACCAGCGTGCCCCGCGTAGCCGCCTCGCTCGGCTTCTCCGGCAGCCGGTCGATGACCCGGAAGCGGTACAGCAGCGGGCACTGCATGAAATCGCTCGCCCGCGACGGTGACAGGGACGAGGGCGGCTGTACGGGCGTCGGCGGGGAAGTCATGTCGAAGACCCTACGGCCCGCCACTGACAGCGGGCGACATACCATCGACCCCACAAGCTCCGAACACCGCATCACCGCGCAGTGGCGCACCTACCGAAGGGATCCCGTGGACGAGAGCGGCGACAGCGGGCGCCCGCAGTCCGGTACGGGGGCAGCACCCCCCGGCACCGGCCCCGACAAGGGCGGACCGCAGCGCCCCGAAGAGCCCGGCGGCGGCATCCTCATGGGCCGCCCCTTCGGTGTGCCGGTGTACGTCGCGCCCAGCTGGTTCCTGGTGGCCGCACTGATCACCTGGGTCTTCGGCGGCCAGCTCGACCGCGTGCTCCCCGAGCTCGGCGCGGCGCGCTACCTGGTCGCGCTGTTCTTCGCGATCGCCTTCTACGCCTCCGTGCTCGTCCACGAACTCGCGCACACCATCGTGGCGCTGCGCTACAAGCTGCCGGTGCGGCGCATCCAGCTCCAGTTCTTCGGCGGCGTCTCCGAGATCGAGAAGGAGTCCGAGACCCCGGGCCGCGAATTCCTCCTCGCCTTCGTGGGGCCGCTGCTCTCCCTGGTGCTCGCGGGCGTGTTCTACGCCGGGATGAAGTTCGTCGAGCCGGGCACCGTCCCCGGCGTCCTGCTCGCCGGACTGATGATCTCCAACCTCCTGGTCGCCGCCTTCAACCTGCTCCCCGGCCTCCCGCTGGACGGCGGACGCATGCTCCGCGCCGTCGTATGGAAGATCACCGGCCGACCGATGAGCGGTACGGTCGCCGCCGCCTGGGTCGGCCGCGCCCTGGCCGTCGTCACCCTGATCGGCCTGCCGCTGCTCACCCGCACCGGCGCCCTCGGCAACGACCCGGCCGAGCTCAGCAGCATGGACACCCTCACCGACGCGCTGCTCGCCGCCATCCTCGCCGCCATCATCTGGACCGGGGCCGGCAACAGCCTGCGCATGGCCCGGCTGCGCGAACACCTCCCCGAACTGCGCGCCCGCACCCTCACCCGCCGCGCCGTCCCGGTGGAGACCGCCACCCCGCTCTCCGAGGCGCTGCGCCGCGCCAACGAGCAGGGCGCCCGCGCCCTGGTGGTCGTCGACGGACAGGGCGAGCCGACGGGCATCGTCCGGGAGACGGCCATCGTCGCCGTCCCGGAACACCGCCGCCCCTGGGTCGAGGTCGGCGGCCTCGCCCAGGACCTCACCGACGGCATGAGGATCTCCGCCGAACTGTCGGGCGAGGCGCTCCTGGAACGGCTCAAGGCCAGCCCGGCCACCGAGTACCTGGTCCTGGAGGAGACCGGCGAGATCTACGGAGTCCTCTCCACCGCCGACGTCGAGCGCGCCTTCGTCGCCGCGCTGGCCCGGCCCGCCTCCTGAGAGCCCCGCCGCGGGCCCGGGGCTCGCGGCGGACGCCCCGGAAATCACCGGTACGCTGGTCACATGTCTGAACCGACCGGTGCCGCCCGCCGACGCGGGCCCTTCAAGGTCGGGGACCAGGTCCAGCTCACCGATCCCAAGGGACGCCACTACACCTTCACGCTCGAAGCAGGAAAGAACTTCCACACCCACAAGGGTTCTTTCCCGCACGACGAGCTGATCGGTGCCCCCGAGGGCAGTGTGGTCCGGACCACGGGAAACGTCGCCTATCTCGCGCTGCGCCCCCTGCTCCCCGATTACGTCCTGTCCATGCCCCGCGGCGCCGCCGTGGTCTACCCCAAGGACGCGGGGCAGATCCTGGCCTTCGCCGACATCTTCCCCGGCGCCCGCGTCGTGGAGGCCGGAGTCGGCTCGGGATCGCTCTCCACCTTCCTGCTGCGCGCCATCGGCGACCAGGGCATGCTGCACTCCTACGAGCGCCGCGAGGACTTCGCCGAGATCGCCCAGCAGAACGTGGAGCGCTACTTCGGCGAACCGCACCCCGCCTGGCAGCTCACCGTCGGCGACCTCCAGGACAACCTCTCGGACACCGACGTCGACCGCGTCATCCTGGACATGCTCGCCCCCTGGGAGTGCCTGGAGGCCGTCTCCAAGGCACTGGTGCCCGGCGGCATCCTCTGCGCGTACGTCGCCACCACCACCCAGCTCGCCCGGACCGTCGAATCCATCCGTGAGATCGGCTGCTTCGCCGAACCGCAGCCCTGGGAATCGATGATCCGGAACTGGCACGTCGAGGGCCTGGCGGTCCGTCCGGACCACCGGATGATCGGCCACACCGGCTTCCTCGTCACCGCCCGACGCCTGGCCGACGGAGTGGAGGCCCCGCTGCGCCGCCGCCGTCCCGCCAAGGGCGCCTACGGTGAGGACTACGACGGTCCCGGCAGCCAGAGCGGCTCCTCCCGCGGCTGACCGGGCGATGCGCGGGCGCCGTCGCCGAATCCCGGGCAACCCCGGGAACTCGGCGGCGGCGTCGCTTCGTTGCCGGTGGGGACGCCGTCCCCGCCGGCCCGGAATCACGTACCGACCCCAACGTTCCGCCGGTCGGTGAGGTGTGGCACGATGCTGGCCACCCCGCGCCACCGGGCGCCGCCCGCCCAGGGCATCCTCGGACCACAGGAACCACAGGAGACATCCCGCGTGCAGCCCTCCGAGCTACCGGACCTCGCGCACACCGACACCACGCCGCTGCACTGGCTCGCCACCGCCGCGGCCATGGCCGCCGTCATCGCGGCCGCCGGCCTGCTCCAGCCGGACCCGACGGCCTCCGCCTCCACCCCTCACCGCACCACCGCGCAGCACGGCACCGCGCCCGCCATCGCCCCCGATCCGGCCCGGGTGTCCTTCCCCCTGGACTGCGGCGGACTCAAGAGCATCGTGGCGAAGCAGGCCACCGGCGATCTGGACGGCGACGCCCGCCCCGAGACCGTCGCGGTGGTCCACTGCGACGCGGGCTCCGGCACCCCGCCCAGCGGCGTCTACGTCCTGACACGGGGAAGCGGGGCCGCCCCCCGGATCGTGGCGACCCTGGTCGACCCCGCCCAGGGGACGAGCGTCAGCGATTTCGCCGTGCGCGACGGCATCGTCTCGGCCACCCTGCTCGGCTATTCCTCCGACGCGGTGGCGCGTTGCTGCCCGGACCAGCAGGAGCGGGTCACCTGGCAGTGGAAGGGCGGCGCGTTCGTCCGCGCCACCCAGCCAGCTCCCGCCGGAGTCTGAGACGACACCGGGCCGGTCACCGACGGTGACCGGCCCGGTGCGGGTGCCAGATCAGGCTGCCTCGGGGCCGTACACCTCGACGCTGTCCGAAACGCGACGTACATGGATGCACTCGCCGGGGCACTCCTTGGCCGAATCGACCACGTCCTGCAACAGCGGCAGCGGCACCGGCGTCGTCGCGCCCGCGTCCTGGAGCAACTCGTCGTCCGCGCTCTTCACATAGGCCAGACCGTCGATGTCCAGCTCGAACACCTCGGGGGCGTACTGCACGCAGATGCCGTCTCCCGTGCAGAGGTCCTGGTCGATCCAGACCTCCAGGTCCTGTGCGTCGCCGCCGTTGGGAGCGTCCTGCTGCACGGTCATTTCTCCTGCCGTTTCCTGCGTATCCGAACCAAAAGAAGCCAGCCCTGACGGGTGTTGAACGGTTCGACGATACAACCGGCCGCTTTCCGATGTTGAAGGGTGGGTATTCCCCTGACACGAGGGGGAACGCAAGGGTGAAGATCGGACACGCACCGCAGTCTTTGTGATCTAGGGGTTTCAATCATCACCCACGCAGGTAGGGTCAGGAAGCGTCCAGCTCCCCTTGGAGGAGGTGAGGACCGTGGCAGCCCACGACGACGACATCAACCGCGGCATCCGGCCCGGACGGGGGTCCGAAGACCCGGCCGGCCAGGTTGCCTATCTCGAGCAGGAAATCGCCGTCCTGCGACGTAAGCTCGCCGACTCTCCGCGCCATACGAGGATTCTCGAAGAGCGGATCGTCGAGTTGCAGACCAACCTGGCAGGCGTCTCCGCACAGAATGAGCGGCTCGCCAACACATTGCGCGAGGCCCGCGACCAGATCGTGGCCCTCAAGGAAGAAGTCGACCGGCTCGCGCAGCCGCCGGCCGGCTTCGGGGTGTTTCTGCAGAGCAATGAGGACGGCACCTGCGACATCTTCACCGGGGGCCGCAAGCTCCGGGTGAACGTCAGTCCCAGTGTCGAGCTCGACGACCTCCGGCGCGGCCAGGAAGTCATGCTCAACGAAGCGCTCAACGTGGTCGAAGCCATGGAATTCGAGCGGGCCGGAGACATCGTCACCCTCAAGGAGATCCTCGAGGACGGCGAGCGGGCCCTGGTCATCGGGCACACCGACGAGGAACGGGTGGTGCGGCTCGCCGAGCCGCTGCTGGACATGACCATCCGCCCCGGCGACGCCCTCCTGCTCGAACCCAGGTCCGGCTACGTCTACGAAGTGGTTCCCAAGAGCGAGGTCGAGGAGCTCGTCCTCGAAGAGGTCCCGGACATCGACTACGACAAGATCGGCGGCCTGGGCGACCAGATCGAGCTGATCCGTGACGCGGTCGAGCTGCCCTACCTGCACCCCGACCTCTTCAAGGAGCACGAACTGCGGCCGCCGAAGGGCATCCTGCTCTACGGGCCGCCCGGCTGCGGCAAGACGCTCATCGCCAAGGCCGTCGCCAACTCGCTTGCCAAGAAGGTCGCCGAGGTGACCGGCCAGCCGGCCGGGAAGAGCTATTTCCTCAACATCAAGGGCCCGGAGCTGCTCAACAAGTACGTCGGCGAGACCGAGCGGCACATCCGCCTGGTCTTCCAGCGGGCCCGCGAGAAGGCGGGCGAGGGCACCCCGGTCATCGTCTTCTTCGACGAGATGGAGTCCCTCTTCCGCACCCGTGGTTCCGGTGTCAGCTCGGACGTGGAGAACACCATCGTCCCCCAGCTGCTCGCCGAGATCGACGGTGTCGAGGGCCTGGAGAACGTCATCGTCATCGGCGCCTCCAACCGCGAGGACATGATCGACCCCGCGATCCTGCGGCCCGGCCGCCTCGACGTGAAGATCAAGATCGAGCGCCCGGACGCGGAGGCCGCGAAGGACATCTTCGCGAAGTACCTCACGCCTTCGCTGCCGCTGCACGCGGACGACCTCGCGGAGCACACCGGCTCCAAGGAGGCCGCCACCCAGGCCATGATCCAGTCGGTCGTCGAGCGGATGTACACCGAGTCCGAGGAGAACCGCTTCCTCGAGGTCACGTACGCCAACGGCGACAAGGAAGTCCTGTACTTCAAGGACTTCAACTCCGGCGCGATGATCCAGAACATCGTCGACCGGGCCAAGAAGATGGCCATCAAGGCCTTCCTCGACCAGGGGCAGAAGGGCCTGCGCGTCTCCCACCTCCTCCAGGCATGCGTGGACGAGTTCAAGGAGAACGAGGACCTTCCCAACACCACCAACCCGGACGACTGGGCCCGGATCTCCGGCAAGAAGGGGGAGCGGATCGTCTTCATCCGCACCCTCGTCACCGGAAAGCAGGGCGCGGACACCGGCCGCTCCATCGACACGGTGGCCAACACCGGGCAGTACCTGTAGAAACGCCAACCGGCTGCGGATGCC
>NZ_JBHJQP010000145.1:0-21181 GCF_042262625.1 Streptomyces sp. NPDC056347
GGTCCGGAGGTCCGGTCCCGCCCGGCGGCCGGGGCGGTCGTGAGGAGTGGTGGGCACGATCAGCGGATCGGCATGCCCGAGAGGGTCCGGGCGATGACCAGGCGCTGGATCTCGCTGGTGCCCTCGAAGATCGTGTAGATGGCCGCGTCGCGGTGCATCCGCTCCACCGGGTACTCCCGGGTGAAGCCGTTGCCGCCGAGGATCTGGATGGCCTGGGCGGTGACCTTCTTGGCCGTCTCGCTGGCGTACAGCTTGGACATGGAGCCCTCGGCGGAGGTGAACGGCTTGCCGGTGGTCGCCATCCAGGAGGCACGCCAGACCAGCAGCCGCGCCGCGTCGATCTGCGTACGCATGTCGGCGAGCTGGAAGGCGACGCCCTGGTTGTCGATGATCGGGCGGCCGAACTGGGTGCGGGTCTTCGCGTAGTCCAGCGCCACCTCGTACGCGGCGCGGGCGGTGCCGACCGCCATCGCGCCGACCGCCGGGCGGGACGCCTCGAAGGTGGCCATCGCGGCGTTCTTCACCCGCTCACCGCCACCGGCCGCGGCCCGCTCGCGGGCCCGCGCCAGGCGCTCGTCGAGCTTCTCCTTCCCGCCGAGCAGGCAGTGACCGGGCACCCGCACGTCCTCCAGGACGACCTCGGCGGTGTGCGAGGCGCGGATGCCGTGCTTCTTGAACTTCTGGCCCTGGGACAGGCCGGGGGTGTCCGGCGGCACGATGAAGGAGGCGTGGCCCTTGGAGCCCAGCTCCGGGTCCACCACGGCGACGACCACGTGGACGTTGGCGATGCCGCCGTTGGTCGCCCAGGTCTTGGTGCCGTTGAGCACCCATTCGTCCTTGGCCTCGTCGTACACCGCGCGGGTACGCATCGAGGCGACGTCGGAGCCCGCGTCCGGCTCGGAGGAGCAGAAGGCGGCGACCTTGACGTCCTGGGCGTCGCCGTACATCTGCGGTATCCAGGTGCCGATCTGCTCCTCGGTGCCGTTGGCGAGGACGCCCACGGCCGCCAGGCCCGTACCGACGATGGACAGGGCGATGCCCGCGTCCCCCCAGAACAGCTCCTCCATCGCCATCGGGATGCCGAGCCCCGTCGGGTCGAAGAACTGCTGCGCGTAGAAGTCGAGGGAGTAGATGCCGACCTTGGCGGCTTCCTGGATGACGGGCCAGGGCGTCTCCTCGCGCTCGTCCCATTCCGAGGCCGCCGGACGGATCACGTCCGCGGCGAAACCGTGAAGCCAGTCACGTACCTGCTTCTGGTCGTCGTTGAGTTCGAGCGTGAACTCCGCCATCTTCCCCTCCACGTACTGCCGTGAAAAAACCACTCGTTACTTGCGGTAACCGCAGTCTGTTACCGACAAGTAGCCTCTGTCAACCGCCCCGGTCCGGATCCGCTCCGAGCTGGGCGGAGTGTTACGTTGCGCAGGCAGAACGCAGGCGCAGGGCCAGGGGCGGGGAGAGACGGTATGGAGAGCACACGACAGGCAGAGCGCCAGCGGACGGCGGCCGAGAATCGCCGTCGCGAGCTGCTCGAAGCCGCCGACCGGGTGGTGCTCAGGGACGGCCCCGGCGCCTCGATGAACGCCATCGCGGCGGAGGCGGGCATCACCAAGCCCATCCTCTACCGGCACTTCGGGGACAAGGGAGGCCTCTACCGCGCCCTCGCCAAGCGCCACACCGACGCCCTGCTGATCGCGCTGCGCGCCGCGCTGGACGCCCCCTCCGAGCGCCGTCGGCGCGTCGAGTCGACGCTCGACACCTATCTCGCGGCCATCGAGGCCCGCCCGCAGGTCTACCGGTTCCTGATGCACCCGTCCGACGACGCGGCCCCCTCGACGGAGCACGGCTTCGACGTCGGACGGCACTCGGCGCCGCTGCTGCGCAGACTCGGCGAGGAACTCGCCCTGGTGATAGCCGAGCGGGTGGACCTGGGGCCGGACAGCGAGGCCATGGCCCGCATCTGGGGCCACGGCATCGTCGGCATGATGCACGCGGCGGGCGACTGGTGGCTGGGTGAGCGCCCGTGCTCCCGCGAGCAGTTGGTACGCAGTCTCGCCGATCTGCTGTGGGGCAGGCTGGCCGCGGCGGCCGACCGGCCGGGCGGCCCCGGCTTCTGAGCCGCCGCACACCGAAACCCCGGATGCCCGGGCCCGGCGGAAGCCGTCAGCCGGTGCGCGCCCAGGGCGCCCGACCGGCCGCGCGCAGCGCCCTGCGACGGCGCAGCCCGGTCAACCGGTCGGTGTAGACGGTGCCTTCGAGGTGGTCGCACTCGTGCTGGAGGCAGCGCGCGAAGAAGCCGGTGCCCGTGACCCTGACCGGCTCGCCGGTCGTCGTGACGCCCTCGACGACGGCCCGGTCGAAGCGCTCGGTGCCCGCCTCGATGCCGGGCAGCGAGAGACAGCCCTCCGGACCGCGTACGGTGACGCCGTCGGCCTCGACGAGCCTCGGGTTGACCAGGTGGCCGAGGTGGCGGACGTCGTCGTCGTCCGGGCAGTCGTAGACGAACACCCGTAGCGGAACACCGATCTGGTTGGCCGCGAGGCCGACGCCCTCGGCCGCGTACATGGTGGCGTACATGTCCTCGACGAGCCGGGCGAGCGGGGGGCCGAAGTCCGTGACGGGTTCGCAGACCTGGTGCAGCACCGGATCACCGAGCAGGCTCATGGCACGAATCAGTCCGGAACTGCCGGGGATCGGGCGGTTTCGCATGCCCGCAATCGTACGTTCCGCAGGTCCCCGGCCTTCGCGGCGGTGCCAGGGTGCGGCCTTCGCGCCGGACATCGATAGGCTGGGCGGCGGACCGATGCAAGGAGGATCTAGGACGATGGCAGGCAACACGGAGCCGCTGTCGCCACGAGCCAAGCTGGCCGTGACGGCGGGCAAAGCCGCGGCGGCGGTGTCACGCGCCGCGGGGCGCGGCAGCGGATCGGTGATCGGCGGCCGGGTGGCGCTCAAGCTCGACCCCGACCTGCTGGGGCGGCTGGCGCAGCACCTGGACGTGATCCTCGTGTCGGCGACGAACGGCAAGACGACGACGACCCGGCTGATCGCCGAGGCGCTGCGGGCCGCGGGCCCGGTCGTGTCGAACGCGCTCGGCGCCAATATGCCCGCGGGCATCACCTCGGCGCTGGCGGGCGGCTCGGACGCGCAGTACGGCGTGATCGAGGTCGACGAGAAGTATCTCGCCGGGGTCGCGCGCGACACGACCCCCAAGGTGATCGCGCTGCTCAACCTCTCCCGCGACCAGCTGGACCGCGCGGCGGAGACCCGGATGCTGGCGGAGAAGTGGCGTGAGGGGCTCTCCGGCTCGAAGGCCGTGATCGTGGCCAACGCCGACGACCCGCTGATCGTCTGGGCCGCTTCCTCCTCGCCCAACGTGGTGTGGGTGGCGGCCGGTCAGGCGTGGAAGGACGACGCCTGGTCCTGCCCCGCCTGCGGCGGTGTGATGCAGCGCCCCGGCGACGACTGGTTCTGCGGCGAGTGCGGATTCCGCAGGCCCGCCCCGAGCTGGGTGCTGCACGGCGACTACGTCCTGGACCCGCACGGTTCGGCCTGGCCGATCCACCTTCAGCTGCCCGGCCGCGCCAACAAGGCCAACGCCACCAGCTCCGCCGCCGTGGCCGCCGTCTTCGGTGTGCCACCGCAGGTCGCGCTGGAGCGCATGTACCAGGTGCAGGCGGTCGCCGGCCGGTACGACGTGGTGTCCTTCCTCGGCCGTGAGCTGCGGCTGCTGCTGGCGAAGAACCCGGCGGGCTGGCTGGAGACGTTCTCCCTGATCGACCCCCCGCCCACGCCGGTGATCCTCTCCGTCAACGCGCGCGGCGCCGACGGAACCGACACCTCCTGGCTGTGGGACGTGGACTACACGCAGCTCGCCGGACACCCGATCTTCGTGCTCGGTGACCGCAAGCTGGACCTGGCGGTCCGCCTCGAGGTGGCCGGTCTCGACTTCCGGGTCTGCGAGACCCTGGACGAGGCCGTGCAGCAGGCGCCGCCCGGCCGTATCGAGGTCATTGCCAACTACACCGCTTTCCAGGACCTGCGCCGTCGTGTCGGCAACTGACCCCGGGCCCGGCCACATCCGGAGAGGACGAAGCATGAGCAACAACGGTCTGCGCCTGGTCTGGGTCTACCCCGACCTGCTGAGCACCTACGGCGACCAGGGCAACGCGCTGGTGGTGGAGCGCCGGGCCCGGCAGCGCGGTCTGGATGTGCAGCGCGTCGACGTGCGCAGCGACCAGCCGGTCCCGACGTCCGGCGACATCTACCTGATCGGTGGCGGTGAGGACCGGCCGCAGCGTCTCGCCGCGGAGCGGCTGCGCCGGGACGGCGGGCTCAGCCGGGCCGCGTCGAACGGCGCGATCATCTTCTCGGTCTGCGCGGGCTACCAGATCCTCGGCCACGAGTTCATCAACGATCTCGGTGAGCGCGAGCCCGGCCTCGGGCTGCTCGACGTGGTCTCCACCCGTGGCGAGGGGGCCCGCTGCGTCGGTGACGTGCTGGCCGACATCGACCCGCGGCTCGGGCTGCCGCCGCTGACGGGCTTCGAGAACCACCAGGGCGTCACGCATCTCGGCCCGACGGCGCGGCCGTTCGCCCGGGTGCAGCTCGGCCGGGGCAACGGCACCGGCGACGGCACCGAGGGCGCGTACAACGACACCGTCTTCGGTACGTACATGCACGGTCCGGTGATGGCGCGCAACCCGCTGATCGCGGACCTGCTGCTGAAGCTGGCCCTCGATGTCAACGCGCTGCCGCCGACGGACGACCGCTGGTACGAGGCGCTGCGCACCGAGCGCATCGCCTCCGCGACACAGCCCGCCTGATGAGGCGTATTTCGCTCTTCTGAGCGAATCCCAGCAGGTGGACGCCTGGTTCGGTCCCGCCACCCCACGCCGGTAGGGTGGCGGGGAACCAGCCGGACGACGGGGTCCGGTCGTCGGCCCACGTTGCAAAGGTTTCCCGGGCAATGCGAATTGGTGTGCTCACCTCCGGCGGCGACTGCCCCGGCCTCAACGCCGTCATCCGTTCCGTCGTGCACCGCGCGGTGGTCGACCACGGCGACGAGGTCATCGGCTTCCACGACGGCTGGAAGGGTCTGCTGGAGTGCGACTACCGCAAGCTTGACCTCGACGCGGTGGGCGGCATCCTCGCCCGTGGTGGCACGATCCTCGGCTCCTCCCGGGTCCAGCCCGCCCATCTGCGCGGCGGCGTCGAGCAGGCCCGGGGCCATGTCACCGACCTCGGTCTGGACGCGATCATCCCGATCGGCGGCGAGGGCACGCTGAAGGCGGCCAGTCTGCTCTCCGAGGCGGGGCTGCCGATCGTCGGTGTCCCGAAGACCATCGACAACGACATCGCCTCCACGGATGTGACCTTCGGTTTCGACACCGCCGTAGGGGTCGCGACGGAGGCGCTCGACCGGCTCAAGACGACCGCCGAATCGCATCAGCGGGTGCTGATCGTGGAGGTCATGGGCCGCCACACCGGCTGGATCGCGCTGCACTCGGGCATGGCGGCCGGTGCGCACGCCATCGTCGTACCGGAGCGCCCCTTCGACATAGACGAGCTGACCGAGCTGGTCGGCAGGCGCTTCTCGGCCGGGAAGAAGTTCGCGATCGTGGTCGTCGCGGAGGGTGCCAAGCCGCGCGCGGGCTCGTCGATGGAGATCGCGCAGGGCACCAAGGACATCTACGGTCACGAGCGGTTCGCCGGTATGGCGACCCGGCTCTCCACCGAGCTGGAGCAGCGGCTCGGCAAGGAGGCCCGTCCGGTGATACTCGGCCACGTCCAGCGCGGCGGTACGCCGACCGCGTACGACCGGGTGCTCGCCACCCGGTTCGGCTGGCACGCGGTGGAGGCGGCGCACCGCGGTGAGTTCGGCATGATGACGGCGCTGCGCGGCACGGACATCGTGATGGTGCCGCTGAGCGAGGCCGTGGAGACGCTGAAGACCGTCCCGTCCGAGCGGTACGCCGAGGCGGAGTGCGTGCTCTGAGCGACACCCGGTCCACTGGACTGCCCCGGCCGCAGCTGCGGCCGGGGGCAGTTCTACTCTGGTCGGGACAACCGGCACGAATCGGGGAAGCCCCCGGCGGGAGTGAACAGATGGATCACAGCGGGCACGGCATGAACATGGACCTGCCGCCGTTCACGCTGGGACGGGGGCTCCAGTTCTCCGCGGAACCCTTCTTCCTCATCGGCTGCGTACTCGCCATCGGCCTGTACGCGTACGCCGTACTGCGCCTGCGCAGACGCGGAGACAGCTGGCCGGTCGGCCGGACCGTTTTCTTCGTCGTGGGTGTGCTGAGCATCGCCCTGGTGATGTGCACCAAGCTCAACGACTACGGCATGGTCATGTTCAGCGTGCACATGGTGCAGCACATGGTGATCAGCATGCTGTCGCCGATCCTGCTGCTGCTGGGCGCCCCGGTGACCCTGGCGTTGCGCGCGCTGCCGGTCGCGGGGCGCGGCCGGACCGGCCCGCGCGAGCTGCTGCTCAAGCTGCTGCACAGCCGGTACATGCGGGTGATCACGCATCCGGCCTTCACGATTCCGATGTTCATCGCGAGCCTGTACGCGCTGTACTTCACCCCGCTCTTCGACTTCCTGATGGGCTCGAAGACCGGCCACATCGCGATGATGGTGCACTTCCTCGCGGTCGGTCTGGTGTTCTTCTGGCCGATCATGGGCGTCGACCCGGGTCCGCACCGGCCCGGCTACGTGATGCGCATGCTGGAGCTGTTCGCCGGGATGCCGTTCCACGCGTTCTTCGGGATCGCGCTGATGATGGCGTCGACGCCGATGGTGGGGACGTACCAGCATCCGCCGGCCTCGCTGGGCATCGACGCGCTGAGCGACCAGAGCTGGGCCGGTGGCATCGCCTGGGCCTTCAGCGAGATTCCGTCGGTGCTGGTCCTGATCGCGCTCGTCTACCAGTGGTACCACTCCGAGCAACGGACGGCGAAGCGCTCCGACCGGGCGGCCGACCGTGACGGTGACCAGGAGCTGGAGGCGTACAACGCGTATCTCGCCTCATTGCAGGCGCGCGGGCAGTAGCGCCGGGCACGCCTCAGGGGTGACGATGGCCTCCACGGCCACACGGCCGATGAGGAGGGTGCGGGCATGTCCGGATCCACGAAGGCCATGGGAGTACTCACGCTGGCGGCCCTGGTCGTGGTCACCGCCTACACGGTGGCCCTGGGGAGCAGCGGCTGGCTCTGGTTCGGGTGGGTGGTGCTCGGCCTGATCACCCTGGGGATGGCGGCGACGCGCGAGTCCTGAGGCCGCTTCTCTTTCCCGAAGCCCCCTTCATCCATCGATGAAGGGGGCTTCGGGCGTTCCGCGGGCCCGGGCGGCGCGCCGCGGACAGAACATCTTTCTCCGGTTCCGGGCACACCGGCCGTGACCTGCGAATCTCGCGAGCGAATCGGCTCGCTTCCGGTTCCCGCAGGCCATGCGGTCGCGCTTCAACTCTTGACAGGTGCGTGTCACCGCGTCACCTTGGGAGCGCTCCCACAGTCAAGACTCGCACACGGGGACGGCCGGACGGCCGTCCTCGGGAGCACTCCTGAACGCCGGGTTCCACCCTCCCCGGGACCCGGTGCGGGCAGCGCGCCCCGAGCCTCTGCCCCGGTACGGCACCATCCCCGAGGTCCGCGGGCCGACCTCCCGCGGGCACCCGAGAGAATCACGGAGCCGCAATGAGAAGGACAGGCACCATCTCGCACCGGACCACCTCCCGAAGGTCCGCCGCGCTCTGCGCCCTCGCGCTGGGCGCGGCGCTGACCGTCGCCCTCCCCGCGCCGGCCTCGGCCGCGGCCCGGGTGGACAACCCCTACGCGGGTGCCACCCCATACGTGAATCCCGACTGGTCCGCCAGGGCCGCCGCCGAACCGGGCGGCAGTGCCATCGCCGACGAGCCCTCGTTCGTCTGGATGGACCGCATCGCGGCCATCACGGGCACCGCGGGTGCCCGTGGACTGCGGGCGCACCTCGACACGGCGCTGGCCCAGGGCGCCGACCTCTTCCAGGTGGTCATCTACGACCTGCCGGGACGGGACTGCGCCGCACTGGCCTCCAACGGCGAGCTCGGCGCCACCGAGATCGGCCGGTACAAGAGCGAGTACATCGACCCCATCGCCGCCATCCTCGCCGACCCGGCCTACGCGGGCCTGCGCATCGTCGCCCTCATCGAGCCGGACTCGCTGCCGAACCTGGTGACCAACGCCGGCGGCTCGGACGGCTCCACCGACGCCTGCGCGACCATGAAGGCGAACGGCAACTACGAGAAGGGGGTCGGCTACGCCCTGCACACCCTGGGCGCGATCCCCAACGTCTACAACTACGTCGACGCCGCCCACCACGGCTGGCTGGGCTGGGACTCCAACTTCACACCGGCCGCGCAGGAGTTCAAGAAGGCCGCGACCACCGAGGGGGCCGCCGTCTCCGACGTGCACGGCTTCATCGTCAACACGGCCAACTACTCGGCCCTGAAGGAGCCCTACGTCAAGATCACCGACTCGGTGAACGGGACGACGGTGCGCCAGTCGAAGTGGGTGGACTGGAACTACTACGTCGACGAGCTGTCGTTCGCGCAGGCCTTCCGCTCCGAGCTGGTACGCCAGGGCTTCGCCTCGGACATCGGGATGCTGATCGACACGGCCCGCAACGGCTGGGGCGGCTCGGCCCGGCCCACCTCGGCGGGGCCGCAGACCGGCGTGGACGCCTATGTCGACGGCGGCCGGGTGGACCGGCGCATCCACGCCGGCAACTGGTGCAACCAGAGCGGAGCGGGCATCGGCGAGCGGCCGGCCGCCGCCCCCGAACCGGGCATCGACGCCTACGTCTGGGCGAAGCCGCCGGGCGAGTCGGACGGCAACAGCCAGCCCGTCGACAACGACGAGGGCAAGGGCTTCGACCGGATGTGCGACCCGACGTACACCGGGAACGGACGCAACGGCTACAACCCGTCGGGGGCCCTGCCGGGCGCCCCGCTCGCGGGTCACTGGTTCTCCGCGCAGTTCCAGGAGCTGCTGCGCAACGCCTACCCGCCGCTGGCCTGACCCGCGGCGCACCGGGCACGGGCGGCGGTGGGGCCCGCCCGGCCATGGCCGCCCCCTGTCGCTCCGGCGGCAGGGGGTGGCCGTGCTTCCTCAGGCCTGCTGGAGCCCCGGGTGGCCCGACTCGGTCACGTAGGAGGTCCGGGTCGAGACGGGGGCGCCGGGAGTGGTGACGTACGGGAGGACCCGGAAGTCGGCTCTGCACCGCTCCCGGGTCAGTGAGCAGCGTACGTAACCGCGCTGGAAGTTGGTGAACTTGATGTGCTCGTTGGCGGCGAGCAGTTTCGCGCCGGACGGGTCGAGATCCATTCCGTCCTTGGTGGTGGAGATCGACGAGCCGACGAATTCGACGCCGAGCGTGGGTGATCCCGGGTCGTCGAAGTCCTGTTTGAGGTTGGCGGCGAGGTGGCGGTGCATGTCCCCGGTGAGGACGACGGGGTTGCTCACATTTCGGTCGGTGATCTCTTTGAACAGACGTCGGCGGGCGTCCACATATCCGTCCCAGAAGTCCATCACGAAGGACTGACCGGGGCCGGGGTCGGTGTCGACCTGGGTCACCGGAATCTGCTGCGAGATCATGTTCCACGTGGTGTCGGAGCGGCCCAGGCCCCGGTAGAGCCACTGCTCCTGTTCGGCGCCGAGGATGGTGCGGCCGGGGGTCAGGCGTTCGTCGCAGCCGCTCCTGGTGCCGTCGCCGCAGGGCTGGTCGTCGCGGAAGAGCCGGGTGTCCAGGATGTGGAAGGTGGCCATCCGCCCGTAGCGGAGCCGGCGGTACATCCGGGCCTCGAAGCCGTGCGGTTTGTTCGGGAGCCGCAGCGGGAGGTGCTCGTAGTACGCCTGGAAGGCGGCCGCGGCGCGCTGACGGAAGACCGCCGGATCCTGGTCGGGCTCGTTGTCGGCCTTGGACTTGTCGCCCGCCCAGTTGTCCTCGACCTCGTGGTCGTCCCAGACCAGGGCGAAGGGGTGTGCCTGGTGGGCGGCGATCAGGTCGGGGTCGAAGCGGTGCAGGGCGTGGCGGTTGCGGTACTGGACGAGGTTCATCGGCTCGGGGCGCAGTTCCGCGTCGACCGGGACGTTGCGTACGCCGCCCATGGCGTCGATGGCGTTCTCGTAGATGTAGTCGCCGAGGTGCAGGATCAGGTCGACGTCCTCCTCGGCGAGGTGCCGGTAGGCGGTGTAGAAGCCCTCGAACCACGCCTGGCAGGAGACGAAGGCGAAGTCGATGCCCCTGGGCAGACTGTTCGGCGGGGGCGCGGTGCGGGTGCGGCCGACGGGGCTGAGGACGCCACCGGCGCGGAAGCGGTAGTAGTAGTGCCGGTCCGGCTGGAGTCCGGAGACCTCCACATGGACGGAGTGGGCGAGCTCGGGCACCGCGCGGGCCCTGCCCCGGCGCACCACGTGGCGGAAGCGGTCGTCCTGGGCGACTTCCCACTGCACGTCGACGGCGTTCGGCGGCATGCCCCCGTTCCCGTCGGGCGCGAGGGGATGGGGGGCCAGCCGGGTCCACAGCACGACCCCGTCCGGCCACGGGTCGCCGGACGCCACCCCCAGAGCGAACGGATTCTCGCGGAAGCGGCTGTCGCCCCAGGCCCGGCCCGCCGACAGCCCGGCCGCGGCGAGGGCCAGCCCGGCGGTCCCGCCGAGCATCA
This sequence comes from Streptomyces sp. NPDC056347, assembly GCF_042262625.1. Lineage (NCBI taxonomy): Bacteria > Bacillati > Actinomycetota > Actinomycetes > Kitasatosporales > Streptomycetaceae > Streptomyces > Streptomyces sp. NPDC056347. The sequence goes on from NZ_JBHJQP010000145.1 coordinate 10,709, forward strand.
TTCGTCTTCCGAGCACTCCGGTACCACCTGACCCACTGTTCATTTGCATGAAACTCGTCCCTTCGTCGAACGGAATTCCGTCCGGTACGAGGTGGGATCGGCGCGTGATTTCACGCCCGTCCATGTGGTAATCACAGCGTGAATATCACAGGGGAATCATGAGCCACAAGACTACTCGCGCATGGTCATTTTGCCGTTCACAGGCGCTTAGTTGGGGATACATCGACCATTTCCGAGGTGGCCGACGACAGCCCGGCGACACTCTTGACACCCCTTGGGCCTGCTCATAGTCTCCACGCCACAGAATTAACGTTAGATTTCACATCGGGAAATTCGGTGCGACGGAAGGACGTGCTCGTGTCCGGTGTCCGGAGGCTGCGGCCGTACGCGCTGCGCTGCGAGCACCGCACCACTCCGCTGGGGATCGACGAGCCCGCGCCCCGGCTCTCCTGGCGGCTGGCCTCCGGTCTGCGGGGCGACGACCCCGTGGCCCACCGGGTCCGGGTCGCCGGAAGCGCCGAGGACCTGGACGACGACGGCCGACTGATCTGGGACACCGGACGGGTGGCCGACCGAGTCGCGACGGCGGTCGACTACGCGGGGCCGGTACTCGCGGGCCTCACCCGCTTCCACTGGCGGGTCTCGGTGTGGCCGGCCTCCTCCGGGGCCCCGGCCGAGGCCGACTCGTGGTTCGAGACCGGCTTCACCCCCGCGGACCGGTGGCATGCGGTGTGGATCGGCCAGGGACCGTGCCCGGTCGATGTCATGGACGCACCTACCGAGGGCGAGTTCGCGCTCGACGACCGCGGGCTCGCCCCCTGTCCCCTGTTACGCCGCTCCTTCACCGCCCCGGCCGGTGCCCGCGGCCGCGTCCACGTCAGCGCACGCGGTCTGTACGAGCTGCGGCTCAACGGGGAGCGGGTCGGCGACGCCGAGCTGGCCCCCGGCTGGACGGACTACCGCCACCGCGTCCAGTACCAGACGTACGACGTCACCGCGTTGCTGCGGGAGGGCGAGAACGTCCTCGCGGCCACCGTGGCCGACGGCTGGTGGAGCGGGTTCGTGGGGTTCGAGCCGCGCCGGGCCGGGGCGCACTACGGCTCGGCCCCGCAGTTCCTGGCCGAGCTCCGGCTGACCGGGCCGGACGGCGACAGCACCGTGATCGCCACCGACGGGAGCTGGCGCACCGCCACAGGAACGATCCGCCACGCCGATCTGCTGATGGGCGAATGCCACGATCTGCGGTACGCGGCCGAGGGCTGGGAGCTGCCCGGTTTCGACGACTCCGGCTGGCCGTCCGCCCTGGTCACCGACACGGATCACGGACTCCTCGTGGCCGGTGCCGACGAGCCGGTACGGGCCATGGCCGAGCTGCGCCCGCGTTCGGTGAAACGTCACTCCGGGGGCGTCCGCGTCGTCGACTTCGGCCAGAACCTCGCCGGGCGCCTGCGCCTGAGCATCCGTCACCTCGCCCCGGGCGCCCGGGTGGTGATCCGGCACGCCGAGGTGCTGGACGACTCGGGACGGCTGTACACGGCCAATCTGCGTACCGCCGCCGCGACCGATGTGCTCGTCGGGGACGGCCGCGAGCACATCGTGTTCGAGCCCCGCTTCACGTACCACGGCTTCCGGTACGCGGAGATCAGCGGCCTCGACGAGTCGGCCGAGCCGGACGTCGTGGCCGTGGTCCTGCACAGCGACACACCATGGGCCGGGGAGTTCGACTGCTCGGACGCGGGACTGCGGCAGCTGCACGAGTGCGTGGCCTGGGGCCAGCGCTCGAACTTCGTCAGCGTGCCCACGGACTGCCCGCAGCGCGACGAACGGCTCGGCTGGCTGGCCGACGCGCAGGTCTTCCTCCCGACCGCCGCGCTCAACGCGGACGTCGCCGCGTTCTTCACCAAGTGGCTGCGCGACGTCGACGACGCCCGCACCCCGGACGGCGGCTTCACCAATGTGGCGCCGCGCCTGGTGGGGGTGGCCGACGAGGGCGCGCCCGGCTGGGCCGACGCCGGGGTGATCATCCCGTGGCACCTGTACCGCAGCTACGACGATCCCCGGTTCCTCGCCCGGTCCCTGGATTCCATGTGCGCCTGGGTCGATCTGGTGCACCGGCACAATCCTGATCTGGTCTGGCGCCACCGGGTGGGCCCGCACTTCTCGGACTGGCTCGCGCCCGGCACGCCCACCCCGCGCGAGGTCGTGGCCACCGCGTACTTCGCGCACAGCGCCCGGCTGACCGCCGAGGCCGCCGGGGTGCTGGGCCACCGGGAGCGGGAGCGGCGCTACCGCCGGCTGGCCGAGGACATCCGCCGTACGTTCGCCGAACGCTTCGTCACGAGCCGTGGGCCGACCGGTGGGGAAGCCGGCGGGGGGACGGGCGGGGAACCGGTCGTGCGGATCGCGGGCGACACCCAGACCGGGTATCTCCTCGCGCTCGCCTTCGAGCTGCTGCCCGCCGGGCAGGCCGCCGGTGCCGCGCGCCGGCTCGCCGGGCTCGTCGAGTCGGCCGGGCCGGCGCTGCTGACCGGTTTCCTCGGAGTGGCGCTCGCCGCCCCCGTCCTCGACGCCCACGGCCGGTCCGACCTCGCGCACGCGCTGCTGCTGCGCGAGGAGGTGCCGTCGTGGCGGTTCCCGCTGCTGCACGGCGCCACCACGATCTGGGAGAGGTGGGACGGCTGGACGCCCGGCGAAGGGTTCCGGGCGCCGAAGATGAACTCCTTCAACCACTACGCGCTCGGCTCGATCGGCGAGTGGCTGTACCGGGGCGTCGCGGGCCTGGACCAGGCACCGGACTCCACGGGGTACCGGAAGCTGCTGATCAGGCCGCGCCCCGGCGGTCTCGGCCACGCGAGCGCCCGGCACGAATCGGTGCGCGGCACCGTCGCGGTGGCCTGGGAGCGGCACGGCGGGCTGATCTCCCTGCGCGTCACGGTGCCGCCCGGGGCCACCGCCGAGGTGCACCTGCCGACCACGGACCCCGGCTCGGTCCGCGAGTCGGGGCTGGTGCCCGGGCCCGACGTCCCCCACCTCACCCGGGTCCGCATCGCCCCCGGCCACGTGCTCTACCACGTGGGTTCGGGCTCCTACCACTTCACCGCCGCCCATCCCCCGGCCGAGGGCCGCTCCGGAACACCCGGGGCCCACCGGCCGCCGCCGTCGCCCGCCCCCGGCCGACGCGCACCAGGCTCGTACGAGGAGGACACACCATGACGACGGGTTCTCGCTTCCGGCCGGACCGGAGCACGGTCGGCCGCCGGGGATTCCTCCGGATCGGTGGCGGGGTGGCGGCGCTCGCCGCCCTGCCCCCCGCCCTGACGGCCTGCTCGCAGGACGGCGGCGGCTCCGGCAAGGTCCGCGTCGTCGGCGTCGCCGACCAGCAGAAGCCCGTCGAGGAGCTGGTCTCCCGCTACCGGGCGGCCCACTCCGACGCCGCTTTCGCCACGTCCTTCGCCCCCACCGACCAGGTGCAGACGGTGCTGCGCACCCAGCTGGCCGGCGGCAACGCCCCCGATGTGCACGTGCTCTATCCCGGCAGCGGCAGCGCCATGTCCATGGTCGAGCTGGCCAGGGCCGGGCTGCTGGCCGACCTGAGCGATCAGCCCTGGACCGAGAAGGTCCCGGCGAACTTCCACCCGGCGTACCAGTACCGCGGCAAAACGTATCTCTACTCGGCGGGCAGCAGCGTCATCGGCGCCATCCACAACAAGAAGGCCTTCGCCGAGGCCGGGGTCGAGCCCCCGAGGACCTGGGACGAGCTCCTCGACGTCTGCGCGAAGCTGAAGTCCAAGGGCATCATCCCGATCGCGCTCGGCACCCAGACCCCGTGGGTCACCCAGCTGATCACCTATGCCCTGGTCCCCAACGCCGTCTACGCGAAGGACCCCGGCTTCGCCGCCGACATGGCCTCCGGCAAAGCGCACTTCCGCGGCTCCGGATGGGCCGACGCGCTGGGCAAGTACCAGGAGCTGCAGCGCCGGGGCTTCTTCAACGAGAACCCCAACGGCACGACGTACGAGCAGCAGACCTCGATGGTCGCGAGCGGCCGGGCCGCGATGGCCGTGCAGGTCTCCGCCGTACTGGCCGGCTTCCGTCAGGCGGCGCGTGACCCGCAGGACCTGGGGATGTTCCCCTTCCCCGGCGGGGACGACCCCGGGAAGCTGTGGATCCCGGCGGGCATCGTGGTGGGCCTGGGGGTCTCCGCGCGGTCCCGCAAGGACGGGGCGAAGGAGTTCGTCGAGTTCCTCGGGAAGCAGGAGAACATCGACCGCTGGGCGCAGTCCGTGGCGGCGATCCCCTTCAAACGCGGCGCCACCACGAGGACCGACCCCGCCCTCGACGGCTTCCTGCCCCTCATCGACGACAACCGGGCGGTGCCGTTCATGGACCAGAGCTGGCCCAACGCCGAGGTGCAGCCCGCCCATTTCGCCGCCGTGCAGGACCTCCTCGCGGGCAAGACGGACATCGACGGGGCACTCGGCCAGATGGACGAGGCGTACGGGAAGAAGTCGTGACGAGCACCTCCGAGAAGACCGTCCCGGACGCACCGGGGCAGGGCGGGGCCGGTCCGCGCGCCGGCGGCGGCCGGACCGTACGCCACCGCGACCACACCGTGCCGCCGTGGCTCTTCGTCGCCCCGGCCCTGATCGTCTACGCCGTCGTCGTGCTCTACCCGAGCCTGGCGGGGGTGATGTACGCCTTCACCGACTGGTCCGGGATCGGCGGCTTCTCCTTCACCGGCCTGGACAACTTCCGTGCCCTGCTCGACGACAGCCGGGCCCTGGAGTCGGTCGGCAACACCCTGCTCCTCACCGTCGCCGTGGTCGTCGTGCAGAACGGCATCGGGCTGCTGCTCGCACTCGGTGTCCACGCCAACATCAAGTCGCGGGCGGTGCTGCGGCTGGTCTTCTTCGCACCGGCCGTGGTCAGCCCCGTCATGGTCGCGATCCTCTGGAAGTACATCTACAACCCGGAGAACGGCGCCGGTCTCAACGGCGTCCTCGGCGCGGTCGGGCTCGGCTCGCTGCGCCAGGACTGGCTGGGCGATCCCTCGCTCGCCCTGTGGTCCGTCGCCGCGATGGTGGTGTGGCAGTACGCGGGCTACTCGATGGTGGTTTTCCTGGCCGGTCTCCAGGGGGTCCCCGCCGAACTCCACGAAGCCGCGCGCATCGACGGCGCGGGCTCCTGGCAGCGCTTCCGCTACGTCACCTGGCCGCTGCTGGCCCCGGCGCTGACGATCAATCTGATGCTGTCGACCATCGGCGGCCTCAAACTCTTCGACCAGGTCTACGCCGCCACCAACGGCGGACCCGGCACATCCAGCGAGACCCTGTCGACCGTTCTGTACAAGGAGGCGTTCGTCTACGGGAAGTTCGGCTACAGCACCGCCGTCGCCCTGGTCCTCGCGCTGTTCGTCGCCGCCGTCTCCCTGGTCCAGCTCCGCTATCTGCGCGCGCGGGAGGTCACCGCATGAGTACCACCACGGCCCCGGACCGCCGGGGCCGCACGCTGCCCTTCGGGCGGTACGCCCTGGAACTGCTGATGATCGCCGTCGCCGTCGCCTTCCTCTTCCCGGTGTACGCCCTGGTCACCCTGGCCCTGAAGGACCCCCGGCAGATCTCCGAGTCGCCGCTCGCGCCGCCCTCGCCGCCCACCCTCGGCAACTTCGGCGATGCCTGGTCCTCGGCCTCCCTGGGGCCCGCCCTGGTCAACAGCACCGTCATCACCGGCGTCAGCCTGCTGCTCCTGATCGTCCTCGGCTCCACCGGGGCGTACTACCTCGCCCGCTGCGCCCGGGGGCTCGGCTACGGTCTGTACGTACTGTTCCTGCTGGGCATCGTGCTGCCCTTCCAGCTCGGCATGATCCCGCTGTACAAACTGGTCGACGGCCTCGGCTGGCTCGGCACGTACCAGGGCATGGTGCTCTTCTACACCGGCATCCAGCTGCCGTTCACCGTCTTCCTGTACACCGGGTTCGTACGGGCCCTGCCGCAGGACTACGCGCAGGCCGCGCTGATCGACGGCTGCAACCACCGACAGGCGTTCACCCGGGTCGTGTTCCCCCTGCTGCGCCCGATCACCGGCACCGTGATCATCCTGAACGCGGTGTTCGTGTGGAACGACTTCTTCACCCCACTGCTGTATCTGGGCGGTTCCGCCAGGGAGACCGTGCCGGTGGGCATCTTCGCGTTCGTCGGGCAGTACGTTTCGGACTACGGGCTCGTCTTCGCCGGCCTGGTGCTCGCCGCGCTGCCGGTCCTGATCGTCTTCGTGATCCTCCAGCGCTATGTGATCAAGGGCTTCGCGGGCGGCCTCAAGGGCTGAGGAGCGCTCATGACGGACCCGGTGCACGGGCTTCTGCCCGAGCGCCTCGCGGCGGTCCTGGCCGGTCCGCCGCGCGCCTTCTCCCCCGTCGCGATCTGGTGGTGGAGCGGGGAACGGCTCGACCGGGCCCGGCTGCGGGCGCAGCTGGAGCGCTTCGCCGAGGGCGGGGTGCATCAGCTGGTGGTGCTCAACCTGGCCCCGTCCGGCCCGCTGTTCGGCTCGGACGCCGACGACCCGCCGTTCCTCTCCGAGGCCTGGTGGGAACTGTTCGGCGGGGTCTGCGAGGACGCCCGTGCGCTGGGCACCGGTCTCTGGTTCTACGACCAGCTCGGCTTCTCCGGTGCCGACCTCCAGGCCCGGCTGGTCGACGAGCGGCCCGGGTACGCGGGCCGCCGGCTCGGCCGGATCGGGGCCGTGGTGGAGGGCCCGGCGGACAAGCCCGGCGAGCTGCGGTGTCCGGCGGGCGGGCGGGCGCTGGCGGGCAGCGCCGAACCGGTGGACGGCGAGGGCCGGGCCACCGGTCCGGCGGTGCGGGTGGCGGTGACGGACGGGGCGGTGCGGGCGCCGGGCGGCGGCCGGTGGCGGCTGACGCTCCATCACGACGAGGCGCTCGGCTTCGACTATCTCGGTGCCGGGGCATGCGCGGCGCTGCTGGACCGGGTGCACGGGGAGTTCGAGCGGCGGCTCGGCGGCCTGCTCGGGTCGGTGGTGGTGGGCTCCTTCCAGGACGAGCTGCCGTCGCTGCCGACCTGGTCGGCCGGGTTCGCCGAGGCCTTTCGGCGGCTGCGCGGCTACGACATCACCGACCGGCTCGACGCCCTGTACGCCGACACGGCGGACCCGGACGCCGGCCGGGTGCGCCGCGACTACCACCTGACCCGCGCCGAGCTCGCCGAGGCGGCCTTCTTCCGGCCGCTGGCCGCCTGGCACGAGCGGCACGGGCTGCTCGTCGGCTGCGACCAGCAGGACCCCGCCCGCGCCGGGCACCCGGTGGCCGGCGTGGAGCTGTACGCCGACTACCCGCGGACCCACCGCTGGTTCTCGGCGCCCGGTTCGGACCATCACGGGGACGCCCGGGTCCACTCCTCGCTCGCCCACCTCTACGGCCGTCCCCGCACCTGGGTGGAGGCCTTCCACTCCACCGGCTGGGGCGGCACCCTGGAGGAGACCTTCGACTGGCTGCTGCCGTGGCTGCGGGCCGGGGCCACGCTCTACAACCCGCATGCCGTCTACTACACGACCAAGGGCGGCTGGTGGGAGTGGGCGCCCCCGGCGACCGACTGGCGTCAGCCCTACTGGCGCCATCACCGGATCTTCGCCGATGCCGTGGCCCGGCTGTGCGCGGCCCTGAGCCTCGGTCACCATCTGTGCGACGTCGCGGTCCTGCTGCCCACCACGACCGCGCAGGCGGGTGCCGCCCTGGACGGGGCGGCACCGGACGCGGCCCGCGCCCAGGCGGTGTACCTGGGGCTCGTCGGGGACATGGCCTGGTTCCGTACCCGTCCGGGCGCGCTGGACCGGCTGGGGGTGGACGCCGATGTCGTCGACGACGCGTCGGTGGCCCGTGCCGTGGTGTCCCGGCTCGCCGACGGGGTGCGGCTGCGGGTCGCGGCCGAGGCGTACGCCGCGGTGGTGCTGCCCTCGTGCACCGTCCTCGAAGCGGCGACCGCACGACGGCTGGTGGAGTTCGCCGTCGCGGGCGGGCTGCTGGTCGCGCTGGGCGCCCTGCCCGAACGGCTCGTCGGCCCCGGCGCCCCCGGACCCGCGACCGAGCTGCGGCGCTGCTTCGAGGACGGCCGGGCGGTCCTGGTGCCGCTGCCGGAGGGGGAATGGGGCCGGGCGGCGGACGAGGCGCTCGGCGCCGCGCTGGGCGGTCTGCGTCCCGTCGTCCGCGCGTCCGTTCCCGCGCTCGCGCGCCGGGTGGACGGCGCCACGGTGGTGTTCCTGACGGCGGGCTCCCCCCGGGCCAGCCGGGCGTCCGTCGCCGCGCCCGACGAGCGGGGGGCCGCGCTGGGCTGGCTGGACGCCCGCTACGACTTCGACCCCGGGCGCTGGGCGCGGCGGGCCCGGGTGCGGGTGCGGGGTGCGGCGGGTCCGGCCGTGCTGGTGGATCCGTTCGGCGGTGCGCCCCGGGGGCTGCCGGTGCTGCCCGTCGCGGGCGAGGAGCGGGCGGTGGAGGTCGAGGTCCCCTTCGACACGGGTCCGGCGGCGCTGCTGGTCTTCCCCGGGCCCGGGCCCGCCTCCGGCCCGGTGCCGCCCCTGCCGCCGGTGTGCCGCGCACCCGGTGTCACCGTCGCCGAGGTTCCGCCGGACGCGGAGTGGGACATGGTGCTCGTCCCGACGCTCGACGACACCTGGGGCGACTTCGCCCGCCCGGCGGCCGGTCCGCCCGGGGGCCCGGCCGTCGTGGAGTGCCGGACGTTCGGGCACCGGGTGGAGGCGGCCGGTGAGAACGGAGTCCGGGACGGGTGGGCCGTACCGTCCGCCTCCGGGACTTCGGCGCGGGAGACGGTGCACGCGACGTTCGGTCCGCGCGCGGTCGTGCTGCGGGAGGGGCCCGGCGGACGCGTCGCCTCGGCCGTCGAGTGGTCGGAGACCCTGGGCGTGTACAAGGATCCGGTGCACCGTGCGGTGCTGGGACCGAAGGGGCACGTACCGGAGGAGTTCGTCCGCCTCGGCCGGGCGGCCGCCGGTGTACCGGTGCGGCTGCGGGCGGCGCTGCATCTGGACGCGTCCTTCGACGGGCACCTCGTGCTCGGGGCGGCGGCGGCGAAGCGGGCCCGGCTCGACGGGGCGCCGGTGGTCCTGGACGACAGGGGCCATCTCGCGACGGGCCCGGTGCGGGCGGCGGCCGGGGTCCGAATGCTCGACGTGACCCTGACCCCCGGGCGGGACGGCGAACTGCGGGCCCATCTGGCGCTGGTGCGCGACGCCGGACGGTGCCTGCGCCCGGAGTGGATCCACGCCGCGGGAACGATGGGGACGACCCTGCGCCTCGCCGGACTCCCCGCCCGGGCCGTCGTCCAGCTGGCCTCCCGGGCGCCCTGCGTGCTCCGGGTGAACGGGCGGCTCGCCGGCAGGCAGGGCGGCTTCGACCCGTACGCGGAGCACGCGGTGCCCCGGGTGCGGCGCCACGACGTGACGGCGGCGCTGCGCCCCGGCTCCAACACCTTCACGGTGGAGACCCCCGCGGGCGAGGACCCGGTCCTGGTGGACGCGGTCTTCGAGGACCGGCACGGCGGGCGGCTCGCGGCCCTGCACAGCGACGGGAGCTGGTGGGCCGAGGGGCCGCAGGGACGCGGGCCGGTCCGGGTGCGCCGGGAGCCGGAGGGCGATCCGGCCGCGCTGTGCCTGCGCCGCCGCCCCCATCCGCTGCCCGGTGCCGCCTGGCTGGATCCGGACGCCGATGACGGCACCGTGCTCCCGGTGCGGTTCGCGGTCCCGGGCAGCCGGGGCGGGGTGGAGTGGCTGTGGTGCGAACTGCCGCCCGGATCCGTCTCGTTGACGGTGCCGTCGCATGGCCCGATCGACGTGTGGGTGGACGGTGCCGCGTGCCCGGTCAGCCGGTCCGCCGCCGATGCCCGGGGGGTGCGTACGGTGACGGCCGTGGTGCCGCCCGCCGTGTCGGGCGGGCCGAGGCGGGTGGCGCTGCGGGTGCGTACGCGCCCCGGTCACGAGGGGGGCGCGGCGCTGGCCGGGCCGGTGCGCTGCGTGACCGGCCCCGGGCTGATCCGGCTCGGCGACTGGGCGGGGCAGGGCCTTGCCGAGTACAGCGGCGGGGTGCGGTACGGCCGTACGGTGCCGCTGTCCGCCGAGGACGTCGCGGGGCGGGTGTCGCTGGACCTCGGACGGGTGCGGGGGACGGCGGAGGTGGAGGTCGGCGGGGCCGCGGCGGGGGTGCGGGTGTGCTCCCCGTACGTGTTCGATCTGACCGGTCTGGTCGTGGCCGGGGACAACACGGTGGAGATCACCGTGTTCAACACGCTGGCGCCCCGGATGGACGCCACGAGCCCGACCCATTTCGTCTTCTCCGGGCAGCGGGCCGGCGGCCTGTTCGGCCCCGTGCGGTTGCTTACCGGCCCGGCCTGAGCGGGCGCGGGCTCCGCGCGGAGTGCCGGACGTGCGCCCGGGGAGCGCCGCGTCCGGCAC